>CAXUHF010000064.1:0-28724 GCA_964250765.1 uncultured Ktedonobacteraceae bacterium
AGCACCTATCACCCGTTTTCTGTTATTTATAAGCCACTTTCAAAGGAGCCGAGCACTTTACAGAAGGTTGTGTGGCTCGCAAGATTGGCGAGGGCAGCGCGTACTGTGGGGTCTTCGCGGTGTCCCTCGAAATCGAGATAGAAGACATATTCCCAGGCACGTTGACGCGAGGGACGCGATTCTATCTTGAGCACGTTGATTTTGTTTTGTGCAAGTACACCAAGACATTGATAGAGCGAACCGGGTTGGTGTGCGGTTGCCATGACAAGCATCGTTTTCGCGTGTCCACTACGACGTGGTGCAGGTTCACGACCAAGTGCGATAAAGCGCGTGTAGTTATCAGAAATGGTTTGAATGTTACTTGCTAATATCTCTAGCTGATAGAGTTCGGCGGCTCCGCGGCCCGCGACAGCCGCCACCCCTTCAAGTTGTCCTTCTCGAATCATCTTCGCGCTGCCTGCGGTATCATAGGTGGCGACAATCTCAACGCCAAGTTCGCGCAGATACACATCGCTCTGTGCTAATGCCTGCGGGTGCGAGATGACACGCTTAATATCACTCAGTGTTTGTCCAGGTAAGCACAGTAGACAGTGATTAACGGGATGGCTGATCTCGCCAATCACGAAAAGGTCGTGTTGCCGCAAGAGATCGTACACATCGTTGATGCTACCTGCCTGTGAATTTTCGACAGGGACTAGACCAAAATCAACCTCACCTGCTGCAACAGCGTGAAAGACTTCGCTGAAGCCACGATAGGGAAGTGGCTCTGGCAGTGTTGAAGTAGTCTTCTTAAAATATGCTTGTACTGCCTCGTCACCATACGCGCCCCGTTCGCCTTGAAAGGCGACACGAACGCTGTGCGCTTGTGTAGATGATGTAGAATCGGGTTGTTCTTCGTGTGAAGAAATTGACTGTACCACGCGTTATCGTTCTCCTCATTTAAATGCTGTGTCGATTGTGCCAGCTTGTACGAATATTGTCAAGCAAGTAGAATATGGAGTAGAAACCAAAAATAAAACAAGCCTCATAATCGAGGCTTGTTTCGTGTATATTAGGTCTACTCCAACGTCTTACTGAACGTTGTAGTGTCCCTTGTGGTAGTAGGCCATACCTTTGCCAAGCACCTTCACTGGTTGAAGTTCTTTAAGCATAATGGCCTCGCCACACTTTGAGCAAATGCGAGCGGTCAAGTGATTGACCTCTTCGCGGTTCGCAAGTGAGGCACGTGCTGTCTTTGAAAGTTCACCCTTTTTAGGCATTGATGAGAGACCCCTTTCGCCTGTTCTTCTACTGAGAATTGTTGTTTATATCGAAATTGCCAAGTTGTTTTTGGTTTCCTCGTATATGAGAACACCAAACGGTTCCATTTTGTTCCATGAGTATATCATTTCGTTGATAGATTGTCCACCTTCGTTATCTCATGATTTTGTGACTTTCGACTTGACAAACAAATCAGTTTATCTTACCGTCTTAGTAGACCACTGAGTTTACAAAATAAGAATATTTATGTGGCACTATACAGAAAGCGGGCCGATCAGCCATGAGCCAGCAACCCAAAACATCAGAGCAGCACAACTCTATCTTGCGGCGTTTCTTCGCTGATTTTTATGAGCGTACGTCATGTGATGGTGAAGAACAGAACTTTATGCAGCCCCTACGTAAGGAAGTGGTCGGACAAGCATATGGATTGGTGCTGGAAATAGGCGCAGGCAACGGTCTCAACTTTGCTTTTTATGATCCCAAAAACGTTGAGCGAGTGGAAGCCATTGAGCCTAATGGTACCATGCTACGTTATGCACGTACACGGGCGGAAGCAGCACAGGTACCAATTCACCTCACACAGGCTCCAGTGGAGAGCCTACCCTTTGCGAACGAGAGCTTCGACAGTGCCGTTGTCACGTTAGTGTTCTGTTCCGTTGGTGATCCTCTAGGCGGATTGAACGAGGTAAAGCGAGTGCTCAAACCCGGTGGTACGCTGCTGATGGTCGAACATGTACGTGCTCATGGAGCAATTCTCTCGACTATACAGAATATCATCACACCCATGACTCGGCTTATAGCGGGCAACTGCCACTGGAACCGTGATACCGAAAGAACTGTAAAACAGGCAGGATTCAGAATCGAGCAGAGGCGCGACATCGCGTGGTTCATGATGACAGGTGTTGTGTTACGCGTGGTAAAGTAAGGCCCTATAGCTCTATAAAAACGGAGTAGCCAAATTGTTTTGGCTACTCCGAAATAAGCTACGAACTACGAACTACTATGCTACGAATACGTGTTGCCTACGCAAAACGCTTTACGAGCAAGCACTACGACGTTTTCAATACTACGAAATCCGTTTCGTCGTGAGAGACCATTTCAGCCTCTCATACCATAAAACGTGAGATGCAGAGTATTGTAACGTATCTACCCCTTCGGGCTACAAGCCAATACCCGCTCCATGCAAAATCATTTCAATCGCACTAATGGCTATGACAGGCAAAAAAATGTAACGGAGCGTTTTGTTGCTCAAGTGTGCTAACAAACGCGCTCCACCTAATGCACCAATGAGGATACCAAGTGCAACAGGCGCTGCGACAAGTGGTGGAATATCGCCACGCGAGAAATAGATACCCGCACTCGCTGCTGCTGTCACACCTATCATAAAGTTACTGGTCGTCGTCGAAACTTTCATTGGAAGTCTCATAAGAGTGTCGAGTGCGAGCACCTTAAATGTACCACTTCCAATACCAAGCAGTCCTGAGATGAGGCCCGCAATATACATCATGCCTAAACCATAGGGAGTATGCGTGACTTGATAGGGTATATCCTTACCTAGATGGTGGTCGGGGTACGAACCTGAAAGACGCAGCCAGTTAGCCCAACGATCATTTTTCACCCCTTGTGGTAATTCCTCACCAATTCTAAAAAGAAGTGGGGCTGCGGAGATGAGAAGAATGATACCAAAGACAATTGAGAGCAATCCAGGGGCAAGTAAGCCCGCCAGGAACGCGCCACTGATTGCTCCAATCGTGGTTGCTAACTCCAGGAACATACCGACGCGCATATTCGTCATATGATCGCGTACATATGCCGCTGCTGCACCACTAGAGGTTGCGATAACAGAGATGATGCTGGCTCCAATGGCAAAAGAGATAGGTAATTTGAAGACGAGCGTGAGTAAGGGCACAATGAGTACACCCCCACCTAATCCTACAAGCGATCCAAGTAGTCCTGCCGCAATCGAGCCGACGAAGATGAGCGAGAGTATCAGCAACGAGAAATTGAAATGCTGAACCTCACTTCGAGGCTGACTTATGGCTGTACTACCAAGATAGAAGAGGCTGAACAAGAGAATCGCTAGGACGATGAGCGTAATGACCACATACTTACGGTCTTTTTCTAGCGTGAATGTGACAACAGAAACCGCTACGCGAAGGACCGGAGTTGCAATGAGTAGCAGCAGACCAAGAGCAATAATGCCTTGTGGTCGCAGAGCGAGCAAACTTACACCGACCTGAGAAAGTGTTTGTGGAAATCTAAGTAGTCGCTCTGGCGATAAGCCACCCGGTTGAGTTGGAAGCAGCACAAGACCGATCACAATAACCAAAGCACTAATGATAACACCACCTTGAAGTACCCAACCAATGGCATTGGTTGCAAATATACTTGCCTTCGTCTCTTGTTGTTGCCGTTTCTGTGCCTCTTCTACCGTGAGAGAAGCAGACTGGGATGGACGTGTTATCATGATTATTGCCTCATCTGCTCGTGCATTAATGAAATTTGACAAAGTAATAAAGTAATATGGATATCCTCATTTGTTAATCTTCATTAACTGTCTAAGTGGAACTGATACTTCTTTTTTGTTTGCAGTCCTCATTACAAAGTATATGGTGTTTCGTTTCATAAGTCCAATATATGAATTCTATGATTTCAATAACTAAAAAGAATAGAATAATGACTTGATAGTAGCATGTGATGAATGAAAAAGCTTGTTGCAATGAACGAGAAGGCATAAAAGACTTATGCTTGTTGTTGTATTAATAGTATATACGTCTTGGTTATAGTGCCAACTACGTAGTAGAAAGGTTGGCGATAGGTATGTTTCCTATTCATATACGATTTCCTCGTCCTTCGTTGAAACAAATTTTTGTTGGTAGTTTAGGTGGAAGTATTGGGGTTGCAAGTGTCTTATTCGGGGTTGCGGCTTATATCGTGAACACATTGACGCGTCCTAAACGCATTGATAATTTTGCGGATATGTACACATTCACACCTTTTGAACTGAATCTGCCTGCCGAAGAGGTGACATTCCCCTCTTCATATGCTGAGCATCAAGTGACTGGTTGGTATATTGCGCATCCAGAGGCAACGGCAACTATTCTTGTGTGCCCAGGCTATCGTGGTCGTCGTTCCGATGTGCTAGGAATGAGCGGGCAGTTGTGGAAAGCTGGCTATAATGTGTTGGCCTTTGAATATTATGGTCATGGGACTGTTGTCGGTGAGCGCGTAACACTTGGTTATCGTGAGATGAACGATTTTCTTGGTGCAGTAGCTTATGCTAAACAACGTGCCCCTCAAACCCGGTTAGGTGCCGTTGGGTATTCAATGGGTGCCTCGATAGCGATTATGGCAACCGCTAGAACACCAGAAATAGAGGCGTTGGTAGCAGATAGTGGCTTCGCAACTCATAGAAGTGCTATCGAGTATTCAGTGCGGCGCACTATTCATCTGCCGTTTGCACCCTTCGATTGGCTCACAGATTTCTTGCTCTGGCTTCGTGCAGGGTATCATTTTAATCAAGTTGAGCCATTACGCGATATTGGACGTATTGCGCCACGTCCTGTGCTCATCATTCACGGGTTAAAGGACAGCCTTGTAAACCCGGAAGATGCGAAACTTTTGTATGCAGCCGCACACGAGCCGAAAGAGTTGTGGCTTGACCCCAACGCCGATCACTGCGGTATCTACTTTGAAGACCGCCAGAGGTATGTCGAGCGCGTCATTGGTTTCCTGGATCGCAACCTTAGAGAGAACGTGTCACAATCGCAACTTTCGGAAGCAAGTTAACAAACTGTAGGGACCGATTTATCACGTCCTCGTTGGGTAGTGATACGCCAAGAGGACGTTATAAATCGGTCCCTACAGAATATTCACATGTATTTGTTATGCGTTCTATTCATTCGTCAGAGAAATCTAGCGTGATGACCATACCGTCTCGTCCGGCACGTGTGTTGGGAAAGACTCGTCTTGCCGATTTCTCGGCTTGTGATGGGTCATTAATCTTTGGGCTAAAGTGTGTCAGCACGAGTGCATGAGCGGCGGCATTCCGTGCTATGCTAGCAGACTCTTCGGCATACATGTGACCATGAGCGCGTGCAAGCGGAATGTCTTCAGGATTGTCGTACATACTTTCACAGATGAGGAGATCAATGTCGTGGGCAAGTCCGGCGAGTGCTTTTGTGGGACGGGTATCGGTAATAAAGGCGAACGAAATGCCACGTCTTGGGTCGCCAAGCACCTGCTCTGGTCGAAGCGTTTGACCATTGTACTCAAGCGTCTCACCTCGTTGTAGACGTGACCAAAGTTGCACAGGCAGGCCAAGTGCTTTCGCCTTTTCAACCTGAAACGCGGGTCGGCGTGTGAGTTCGGCTCGATAGGCAAGGCAGGGGATGCCATGTGCGGCGGCAACACATGAGCCATGCAGGTCGCCAGGTAGGTCAAATGTCTCACCACCTTTGAATTCATGAATAGAAATCGGAAAGGGAAGCTCTGCCGCTATGCGCCGTAGTCCTTCGATCACATACGTTGTTCCGATAGGTCCATAGATATCGAGCGGTTCGGTTCGGCCTGCATGAGCAACCATAAAGAGGACGCCTGGGAGACCCGCGACATGATCGGCATGCATATGTGTCAGGCAGATTGCGCCTAACTGACGAAAGCCCCAGCCCAATGATTTCCATGGTATCTGTGTACCTTCGCCACAGTCTATAAGTGTAAGTGTAGAGCCGTTACGTATCAACGCGCATGAGAGCCAACGGTTCGGCTGTGGCATCATGCCGCAAGTTCCTAGTAGACAAATATCGATCATGCTTGTATCCTGATTACACATTATTTTGAAATGCCCATGCTAGCGCAACGACGAGCGCGGAAAGCGCGCCTATCGTTGTCAAGGCGATGCTGATAATAAAAAAGGGAAAATCGCCAATAATCATCACAATGGCAAAAATCACCCAAAAGATTGCAAAAATGAGTATTAGCCATTGCCATGCTTGGAAGCGTCGCCGCATTGCTACGCCTTTCGTTGTGTACATTGTCTTCTTAGGCATACAGTATAACAGATAAAGAGAAGCGAGAAAAAGCTATGCCAGAATTACCAGAAGTCGAATATACGGCACGTCAACTCCGTGCTACGATTATTGGAAAAACTATTCAAGATGCTGACGTGTTTTGGGAACGCACCATAGGTCATCCCGATCCTGTTGATTTTCTTGCCGAGGTTGCAGGACGCTCAATCGAGGGGGTACGACGACGTGGCAAATTTTTGTTGCTCGACTTGAGCGGAAATCTTTTCTTATCCATTCATCGACGCATGACAGGTAACTTCCTCTTGTTGCCAACTGGATGGGAGATTGACACACACATGCGTGAAACTGACCCATCAGTATGGAATGTAAAGGGACCATCCTTCAAGCAGCTAGAGCCAACGGCAAATGGGAGTGTGAACATAGCGACACGACCAGTTATACTTTCACAAACATTTTACTGTCGCATGTGCCTGAATTTTACCGATGGCGAACGCTTGCTGTTTACGGACCCACGTAAGTTTGGACGTGTCGAATTATGGTCTCAGAACCAGGAAGCAGAGGCATTCGCTGGGCTTGGACCAGAGCCGCTTGACGGAACATTTACGATAGAACAATTTGCTGAGGCTTTAAGTCGTCGTAAGACGAGTATCAAGCCCGCTCTCCTGACACAAGACTTAGTAGTTGGACTAGGCAATATCTATGCAGATGAAGCCTTATTTTATGCTGGTCTGCACCCGTTGCGTCGTGCTAATTCATTAACTCCAGAAGAGATACGTCTGCTACACGAAGGAATTATCACTGTTCTCACAAATGGTATTGAACACGGTGGTACCTCGTTCAACGACTATCGAGACCTATGGGGTGAGGCTGGCGATAACTATAACCATGTGCGTGTATATCAAAAAGATGGTACACCATGCATTCACTGTGGCACGCTCATCGAGCGTATTATCGTGACGCAGCGCAGTACACACTTTTGCCCCACTTGTCAAAAGCCTAGTTCGGAGTAAAAAACGCGGACGAACATTGAACTGTTTTTCCATTGACGTTAAAACTTACATCAACTGTCGCAGGAGTGAGACGTGGCTGACGACCTTGTAAAGGAATTGTGAATGTAACATAACCACCAGCATCACTCACAGGTTGCTGATCGAGTGTGAAATCGGATGTGCTAAAGTGCGCTGTTGCACTTGCAGTCGCGCCAGCAACGCCAGTAACATTCTTTGTGAGCTTAGCATACACCGTTAGCACACTATAAGCCCCAGGCGCGTTATTGCCCGACCAAGCACCGCAACGGTATGTGGGTACGGTAGGTACTGGTGATACTTGCGATTGAAACGACTTGCTTACAACAATTGGCTGCTGTGGTTTTAGCTGCGTAGCTGTTGTGCCGCATGCCGCCAACAAGAGAAGTAATCCTAACGAAAGAAGCGAAAAAAACATGTGATATCTATTGTTCATAAAATGTGTCATTTTAAATCATCCCCACGAAACATTGTTTGTAAACCAGCGTATAGTATAGCATATACCCCTTATAGGCAGGCAAGCTCTACATTGTGCTTGTAGTGCGTGTGAAAATCGTGTTAATATCTGTTATCTTCTGTTACCGTGTAGGTTGCTGATTGCCTGCTAGTGTGCTACACTACAGACGGCAACCGTACAGTAACTAGTAATTGTGGAAAAATCTTTCCGAGGTGTACATATTCGTGGATTATCGCGCTGATGAACAATTGGAACTTTTGAGTCAACTGCTTGATTCTGAGCAATTTAAGCAAGGCTCTTCTTACATACAACAGGATCAACGTACATCTCCGGTTGAGACCCGTCCTGATGCAGGGCGAGAACGGCGTAAAGGGATACCGGAAGTCATTCTCGCTGAGACAAAAACGAACGAGCAAATCCTGGCAATGGCGCGAGGATTACTCGCCGGATCAGGTCGGGCAATTCTTAGTAGGCTGCGTCCAGAATCCATTGTGGCTGTGCGAGAGGTGTTTCACGACTATCCAATTCGGATGCGTGAAGCAGCACGAGCAATGGCGATCTATACGCCAACATATGAACGCCATACTACTGGTGGTCATGTAGGGGTTATTAGCGCGGGCACCTCAGATATGCCTGTCGCGGAAGAGGCAGCCCTCATTGCGGAGGAAATGGGATGTACGATCACATCAATCTATGACGTGGGAGTCGCAGGACTTCACCGTCTGCTTCCGCCACTACGGGACCTTTTGGCTAGCAACGTAGATGTAATCATTGTCGCTGCTGGTATGGATGGTGCACTGCCCTCGGTTGTCACAGGGCTGGTTCCAGTTCCTGTTATCGGTCTTCCAACGTCTATTGGCTATGGTATGGGCGGCAAAGGGGTTGCCGCGTTGCTTTCGATGTTGCAGACGTGTGCCCCAGGTCTCTCTGTTGTCAATATTGATAATGGAGTTGGCGCGGGGAGTACGGCGGCGTTGATTGCCAACCGAGTAGCGCTGGCACGACGAGAGCATCAGTCGCAGTAAGGAAGCAGCGAGATGTTCCTGATATGAGGCTAAAGGATGTAGCAGGATGTCTCACCGCTGATAGTTGGGTACATGGGATGTATGGAGTTTAAGAGAGGCGGGACTTTCAATGGCGAACAACAAGCGTGGTCCTGAACCGGGGTCGCAAAAGGCGAAGCACGGAGGCGAGGCAGTACGCGAGAAATATGGTCCTGAATTCTATTCTAAGATTGGGAAAAAGGGTGGCGAGTCTGTAAAAGAGAAGCGTGGTCAGCAATTCTACGCCGAGATTGGGAAAAAAGGCGGCGAATCGACCAAGCGTCAACAAGGCTCAGAATTCTATTCCAAGATTGGGAAAAAGGGTGGCGAACGCGGACGTACAGCTGATTCTCCTGAGGTAGCAGAAGCTTCTAACGATTGATTAGCTTGTTTCACAAGAAAGGGATGAACCAACACATTGGTTCATCCCTTTCTCTTGCTATCTCTATTCCCAAATCTACTCATGTCGCTTTAAAAAGGGTGGAAGGTCGATAGCTTCTTCCTCGGCCTGTTGCTCCTGGCGACGACCAAGACTACGCAGTCCACGCAGGTCTTCTAAACTGCGCTGCTGGCGTCCAGGCGGTGTTCCTGGTATATTCTGCTGCGGTTGTTGCTGTGCAGGTTGTGCTGGTCGCTGATACGCTGCTGGCCTCTGCTGGAGTGCGGGTGGTTGCTGCTGAATTGGCGGTGCAGGTTGTGCTGGTCGCTGTTGCACCGATTCTGAGCGGACCGCTTGCAATCGTACCGTGTGCAACTCCTCCATCCCTGCCGCAATCAGAGTCACACGAATACTATCGTCATGTAGGGAAGGGTCTACGACAGCTCCAAAGGTGATATCGGCAGCGTCGTCGATTGCCAACCCAATGCGCTCGGCGACCTCGTTGACCTCAAAGAGCGTCATATCTTCGCCACCGCTGATATTGAAGAGCACACGCTTGGCACCGCGAATGGTTACATTCAGAAAGCCACCCGCGATAGCTTCTTCAGCAGCCTGTTGCGCACGTTTGCGCCCCTGTCCTTGTCCAATGCTCATCAGGGCTGTGCCAGCCTCTCGAAGCACGCTACGCACATCGGCAAAGTCAACGTTGACCATTCCTGGCACGTTGATAACCTCTGCAATACCCTGTACGCCTTGTCGCAAGACATCATCCGCGATTTTGAACGCGTCGGAAAGATTGCGGTCTCGTCCTACAGTCGAAAGGAGCCGATCATTAGGTACGGTGATGAGTGCGTCGATTTCCGCGCTGAGTTCTGAGATGCCATCTTGCGCGATACGTCGGCGGCGCGTTCCTTCAAATGTAAACGGAAGCGTGACGATGCCAACCGTGAGCGCACCCATCTTCTTCGCGATAGAGGCAACGACAGGAGCCGCACCAGTGCCAGTACCACCACCCATACCAGCCGCAATAAAGACGAGATCAGCATGGCCTAGTACTGCTTGAATATCTGTTGTACTTTCGGTTGCGGCTCGTGCGCCAATTGCCGCATTGCCACCTGCACCTAAGCCTTTGGTGTGCTGATGACCGAGGCTTACACGGTCTGAGGCGGGTGATAGGGCGAGTACTTGTGCATCCGTATTCATGGCGACAAAGCGTACGCCACGCACACGTGCACTCATCATGCGATTGATCGCATTCATGCCACCGCCGCCGACACCAACAACAACAATATCAACGGCATGTTGTCCCTGCAACTTGGGATCGAAAGGTGATTGTACAAATTGGGGTGACGCAGCTCCGTCAGTATTACGTACATTCCAGTCTGGTCGTGTCCGCTCGTTTTGCTGATTCATACCTGCTTCCTCCACCTCGTGCCGGAGTACGGCCCACTGGTCTTCTTGTTTTTCGTACACATCGGATCGTGTGTTGCTGGTGGCCCGCTCTACCCATTGTTCCTGGGCTAGCTCACTATTGTGAGCATCGTGGGACATTGGCTGCATGCAACCCCCATCTTCTCAACTCCTGTCTTCAAGAAAGAAAGCAGGCGTGTACGCTAATACAAGGCATTGTATCTTACCCGCATTGTAACAAGAGTGTCAAGCTTTTGCAAGCAATATCTATACAACGTTCTGCACAAAAAGTGTCCCCACACAATTGCATGGGGACACTTTTTGTGTAGAAATGCTGCTATTCTTTCTTAAGCGAAATGCCGCCACCAGTCTCTTTGGCAGCTTTCTTCTCTTTAGCAGCCTCTTTCTTTTGCTTGTTTGATTTAGGCGCAACTTTCTGCGTCTTCTTTTGCTCTTTGTTTGCCATAATGCTTGTTCACCTCCAGACCCGTTGTTGGCTTGAATACCTAGCATAGTGATATCACGTTTGCAACCAGTTCGTCAACTACAAGCACTACTGGCTATGCATACTGCTGTTCTTCGTAGGTCGCCATCGCGTGCGCTATCATACGTAGCACGCCTCCAACATCCATCGGCTTGCGCAACTGATAAATACCACGCTGCTGAAGCTCTTTTGTCGGCAGAGTCGCGCTCATCATGATTGCTGGCACCTGCTTAATATCGTCTTTCCCACGGAGACGATCATATAACTCTAAGCCATTAATTCCCGGAAGACGGTAATCAAGTAGCATGAGGCATGGACGAATATCTGGAGCTTTTTCTAACGCGGTCAGGCCATCATCTAGCACGACAGTGTTATACGGTGTCTCTTCTTCGATCAGCTGTTGCAGAAAGTGTCCAATATCTGCATCATCCTCCACAATCAAGATTGTTGTGTTGGGCAAACGGTGGGCTGCTGGTGGAATAACCTCCAGTGACATGTTCGTTCCTTTCTTTGGTAGTTTTGAGTCGGGTCTTAAAGTGATAGTATACTTGTATCTAACGGATTTGCAAGCACTTTGGTGACGAATATTTTGTCATCAGCAAAATACACATATCGTGTACTCAATAACTACTTCTGGTGGTTGTACAATACGAGTGATAGAGAGAAACAAAGAAGGGCAAAAATAACGCATGATACGCGCACTCATATTCGATTTTGACGGACTGATTTTAGATACAGAAGAGCCGGAGTTTCAAACGTGGCAAGAGGTCTACGCAGAACATGACGCACAACTACCCCTTGACCAATATGCAACCGCGATTGGTAGTGGCATCGAAGCATTCGATGTCTATGGCTTCTTAGAAGCGCAAGTGGGGCGCACCATTCAGCGCGAAGACATCGCAGTACGCCGCCGCGAGCGTAACCGCGAACTGCTCGCGCTCAAAACGGTGCTACCAGGAGTAGAGACCTATCTGATAGAAGCAAAAAGGCTTGGCTTAAAACGTGCTGTAGCCTCAAGTTCCTCGCGTGCATGGGTTACAGATCACCTAGCACGACTCGGCCTACTCGACAGCTTTGATTATCTACGCTGTGGCGACGAAGTGGCGCACAAAAAGCCTGATCCAGAACTGTACCTTGACGTGCTCAAACACTTTGGTATTACAGGCGATCAGGCCATTGTACTAGAAGATTCTCCCAACGGCGTACGTGCGGCACAAGCGGCAGGTATCTTCTGTGTCGCCATTCCTAATGTTGTCACTGGTCAACTGCCCCTCGACCATGCCGATTTACGTCTGGTGTCTATGGAGGACATGCCGCTAGAAAAGTTGGTTGCGTTGGTTGAAGGTAGGGGAAAACAAGCACAACGCTAATTGTAGGGGTCTAATTCTATTACACCCTTTTAGCAATCCACAATGTTGAAGGTTATGTGCTAACGTTTCAACATTCCTTCCAACAAAGTCAATCGCCAACAGGGTGTAGTAGAATTAGACCCCTATAGTTCGTTCGTGTGGTTTTTGTGACGGCAGAATGCCTTTTGCCTCTTTAATCGCGATTTCTATGAACTATCTCCTGTTAGCAGGAAGACAGCAAGAGTCTTCCTGCTCTTCGACGTAGCTATGCTTTCTGCCTACGTGCAAGAAGGTAGTTCCCTCCCCACATGAGAATACCAAAGACAATCAGCACCAATCCCCACCAAATGTTGATGTTGATTCCACCGCTCAATCTGTAGTCCGCCGTTGTACCAAACAAACCTTGAAGCAGTAGGATAACGCCAATTGCACCCATCGTTAATCCGATAACGGGTGCTATTGACAGCGCGTGAGCTTCACCGGAAGGCTTCATGCCCTGTACATCTTTTGAGTTCGCCGGATTTGTGGGTGACTCTGCCTCACGTACAGACTCATCTCGATTTCTTGCATTCTGACTCATAACTTTTTTCAACTCCTTCTCAACTAGAAGAATATGACGTTCAGTATGACAAAGATGACGGCAATGCCACTTACCAGCACAAGAGGACGTTTATACCAGACTGTTTCTTTGACGACAACCTTCTCCGTCAGGCCATACACCAGACCTTTCAGTTCGCTCTCAGGCTTACGCTCTGTAAAGAGCGAGACTACTATCGTTATCACGAAGCAGACGCTCCATGCAATCAATGAACGCCACATACTGGAACCTTCCGAACTGCCAAATGAGAAGAGATGCAAGAACTGTTCTCCCACCCAAAGAACGATTGAAAGAATCGTTCCAATAAGCAGACCCCAGAAACCGCCCCAAGGCGTCGAACGTCGCCAGAACATGCCGAGTAGGAACGTCGCCAGGAGTGGTGCATTGAAAATGGAGAACAACGCCTGTACATAGTCCATAATACTGTTGAAGCTTGATGCGATGTAGGTAGTGCCGATGCTGAGTATGAGACCTATCACAGTCACAACGCGACCCATCCATAGATAGTGACTATATGGTGCATCGCGTCGAATATATGAACGATAGATATCATAGGTCCACACGGTGTTGAAGGCGGTGACATTGCCAGCCATGCCACTCATAAACGAGGCGATCAAGGCGGTCAAGCCCAGGCCGAGAACACCACTAGGCAGGTAGCGAGCCATAGCGAAGGGAATCGCCATATTATATGAGTTGCCATATCCGCCACCATGCCCTAGCTGTGGAAGCACTGAAAGGATAATCAGTCCAGGTGCAATCGCCAGGAATGGGAAGAATAGCTTAGGAAATGCTGCGATAAGAAGTGTACGCTCAGCAGCAGCTTCATCCTCAGCAGCGAGTGCACGTTGCACGACAAGAAAGTCTGTACACCAATAGCCAAAGCTCAAAACGAAGCCAAGCCCCAACACGATACCAATGAAGTTGACTCCGAATGGATTATTGTTCGTCGCCGTGCCAGCCCACAGGTGAAAAAAGGCTGGATTGTTTACTTTGTCTTTTAGTCCTGATAAGCCTCCGACATTAATCAGTCCTATGATGGTTACAGGGAGCAGTCCCGCGACAATCAAGAAAAATTGAAGTGTCTCGTTATAAATGGACGACGACAATCCTCCCAGGAGGATATAGACCTGCATGAGAAATTGCAGTACTTTTTCGTACACAATCTCTTATTTACAAATCGAAGAGACCTCAAGCTGTACCCCACACGGGAAGCGGAGCCGCATGAGATAATGTTATATGTGTTACACGATTAGTACAAGCACAAGTGTTACATATTTTTGACATGATTTACGGCGGACACTCACAAGAGACTACCCTACTGTACTTCGGTACCGAAGTACAGTAGGGTAGTCTCTTGTGAGTGTCCGCCGTAAATCATGTCAAAAATATGTAACACTTGTGCTTGTACTAATCGTGTAACACATATAACATTATCTCATGCGGCTCCGCTTCCCGTGTGGGGTACAGCTTGAGGTCTCTTCGATTTGTAAATAAGAGATTGTGTACGAAAAAGTACTGCAATTTCTCATGCAGGTCTATATCCTCCTGGGAGGATTGTCGTCGTCCATTTATAACGAGACACTTCAATTTTTCTTGATTGTCGCGGGACTGCTCCCTGTAACCATCATAGGACTGATTAATGTCGGAGGCTTATCAGGACTAAAAGACAAAGTAAACAATCCAGCCTTTTTTCACCTGTGGGCTGGCACGGCGACGAACAATAATCCATTCGGAGTCAACTTCATTGGTATCGTGTTGGGGCTTGGCTTCGTTTTGAGCTTTGGCTATTGGTGTACAGACTTTCTTGTCGTGCAACGTGCACTCGCTGCTGAGGATGAAGCTGCTGCTGAGCGTACACTTCTTATCGCAGCATTTCCTAAGCTATTCTTCCCATTCCTGGCGATTGCACCTGGACTGATTATCCTTTCAGTGCTTCCACAGCTAGGGCATGGTGGCGGATATGGCAACTCATATAATATGGCGATTCCCTTCGCTATGGCTCGCTACCTGCCTAGTGGTGTTCTCGGCCTGGGCTTGACCGCCTTGATCGCCTCGTTTATGAGTGGCATGGCTGGCAATGTCACCGCCTTCAACACCGTGTGGACCTATGATATCTATCGTTCATATATTCGACGCGATGCACCATATAGTCACTATCTATGGATGGGTCGCGTTGTGACTGTGATAGGTCTCATACTCAGCATCGGCACTACCTACATCGCATCAAGCTTCAACAGTATTATGGACTATGTACAGGCGTTGTTCTCCATTTTCAATGCACCACTCCTGGCGACGTTCCTACTCGGCATGTTCTGGCGACGTTCGACGCCTTGGGGCGGTTTCTGGGGTCTGCTTATTGGAACGATTCTTTCAATCGTTCTTTGGGTGGGAGAACAGTTCTTGCATCTCTTCTCATTTGGCAGTTCGGAAGGTTCCAGTATGTGGCGTTCATTGATTGCATGGAGCGTCTGCTTCGTGATAACGATAGTAGTCTCGCTCTTTACAGAGCGTAAGCCTGAGAGCGAACTGAAAGGTCTGGTGTATGGCCTGACGGAGAAGGTTGTCGTCAAAGAAACAGTCTGGTATAAACGTCCTCTTGTGCTGGTAAGTGGCATTGCCGTCATCTTTGTCATACTGAACGTCATATTCTTCTAGTTGAGAAGGAGTTGAAAAAAGTTATGAGTCAGAATGCAAGAAATCGAGATGAGTCTGTACGTGAGGCAGAGTCACCCACAAATCCGGCGAACTCAAAAGATGTACAGGGCATGAAGCCTTCCGGTGAAGCTCACGCGCTGTCAATAGCACCCGTTATCGGATTAACGATGGGTGCAATTGGCGTTATCCTACTGCTTCAAGGTTTGTTTGGTACAACGGCGGACTACAGATTGAGCGGTGGAATCAACATCAACATTTGGTGGGGATTGGTGCTGATTGTCTTTGGTATTCTCATGTGGGGAGGGAACTACCTTCTTGCACGTAGGCAGAAAGCATAGCTACGTCGAAGAGCAGGAAGACTCTTGCTGTCTTCCTGCTAACAGGAGATAGTTCATAGAAATCGCGATTAAAGAGGCAAAAGGCATTCTGCCGTCACAAAAACCACACGAACGAACTATAGGGGTCTAATTCTACTACACCCTGTTGGCGATTGACTTTGTTGGAAGGAATGTTGAAACGTTAGCACATAACCTTCAACATTGTGGATTGCTAAAAGGGTGTAATAGAATTAGACCCCTACAATTAGCGTTGTGCTTGTTTTCCCCTACCTTCAACCAACGCAACCAACTTTTCTAGCGGCATGTCCTCCATAGACACCAGACGTAAATCGGCATGGTCGAGGGGCAGTTGACCAGTGACAACATTAGGAATGGCGACACAGAAGATACCTGCCGCTTGTGCCGCACGTACGCCGTTGGGAGAATCTTCTAGTACAATGGCCTGATCGCCTGTAATACCAAAGTGTTTGAGCACGTCAAGGTACAGTTCTGGATCAGGCTTTTTGTGCGCCACTTCGTCGCCACAGCGTAGATAATCAAAGCTGTCGAGTAGGCCGAGTCGTGCTAGGTGATCTGTAACCCATGCACGCGAGGAACTTGAGGCTACAGCACGTTTTAAGCCAAGCCTTTTTGCTTCTATCAGATAGGTCTCTACTCCTGGTAGCACCGTTTTGAGCGCGAGCAGTTCGCGGTTACGCTCGCGGCGGCGTACTGCGATGTCTTCGCGCTGAATGGTGCGCCCCACTTGCGCTTCTAAGAAGCCATAGACATCGAATGCTTCGATGCCACTACCAATCGCGGTTGCATATTGGTCAAGGGGTAGTTGTGCGTCATGTTCTGCGTAGACCTCTTGCCACGTTTGAAACTCCGGCTCTTCTGTATCTAAAATCAGTCCGTCAAAATCGAATATGAGTGCGCGTATCATGCGTTATTTTTGCCCTTCTTTGTTTCTCTCTATCACTCGTATTGTACAACCACCAGAAGTAGTTATTGAGTACACGATATGTGTATTTTGCTGATGACAAAATATTCGTCACCAAAGTGCTTGCAAATCCGTTAGATACAAGTATACTATCACTTTAAGACCCGACTCAAAACTACCAAAGAAAGGAACGAACATGTCACTGGAGGTTATTCCACCAGCAGCCCACCGTTTGCCCAACACAACAATCTTGATTGTGGAGGATGATGCAGATATTGGACACTTTCTGCAACAGCTGATCGAAGAAGAGACACCGTATAACACTGTCGTGCTAGATGATGGCCTGACCGCGTTAGAAAAAGCTCCAGATATTCGTCCATGCCTCATGCTACTTGATTACCGTCTTCCGGGAATTAATGGCTTAGAGTTATATGATCGTCTCCGTGGGAAAGACGATATTAAGCAGGTGCCAGCAATCATGATGAGCGCGACTCTGCCGACAAAAGAGCTTCAGCAGCGTGGTATTTATCAGTTGCGCAAGCCGATGGATGTTGGAGGCGTGCTACGTATGATAGCGCACGCGATGGCGACCTACGAAGAACAGCAGTATGCATAGCCAGTAGTGCTTGTAGTTGACGAACTGGTTGCAAACGTGATATCACTATGCTAGGTATTCAAGCCAACAACGGGTCTGGAGGTGAACAAGCATTATGGCAAACAAAGAGCAAAAGAAGACGCAGAAAGTTGCGCCTAAATCAAACAAGCAAAAGAAAGAGGCTGCTAAAGAGAAGAAAGCTGCCAAAGAGACTGGTGGCGGCATTTCGCTTAAGAAAGAATAGCAGCATTTCTACACAAAAAGTGTCCCCATGCAATTGTGTGGGGACACTTTTTGTGCAGAACGTTGTATAGATATTGCTTGCAAAAGCTTGACACTCTTGTTACAATGCGGGTAAGATACAATGCCTTGTATTAGCGTACACGCCTGCTTTCTTTCTTGAAGACAGGAGTTGAGAAGATGGGGGTTGCATGCAGCCAATGTCCCACGATGCTCACAATAGTGAGCTAGCCCAGGAACAATGGGTAGAGCGGGCCACCAGCAACACACGATCCGATGTGTACGAAAAACAAGAAGACCAGTGGGCCGTACTCCGGCACGAGGTGGAGGAAGCAGGTATGAATCAGCAAAACGAGCGGACACGACCAGACTGGAATGTACGTAATACTGACGGAGCTGCGTCACCCCAATTTGTACAATCACCTTTCGATCCCAAGTTGCAGGGACAACATGCCGTTGATATTGTTGTTGTTGGTGTCGGCGGCGGTGGCATGAATGCGATCAATCGCATGATGAGTGCACGTGTGCGTGGCGTACGCTTTGTCGCCATGAATACGGATGCACAAGTACTCGCCCTATCACCCGCCTCAGACCGTGTAAGCCTCGGTCATCAGCACACCAAAGGCTTAGGTGCAGGTGGCAATGCGGCAATTGGCGCACGAGCCGCAACCGAAAGTACAACAGATATTCAAGCAGTACTAGGCCATGCTGATCTCGTCTTTATTGCGGCTGGTATGGGTGGTGGTACTGGCACTGGTGCGGCTCCTGTCGTTGCCTCTATCGCGAAGAAGATGGGTGCGCTCACGGTTGGCATCGTCACGCTTCCGTTTACATTTGAAGGAACGCGCCGCCGACGTATCGCGCAAGATGGCATCTCAGAACTCAGCGCGGAAATCGACGCACTCATCACCGTACCTAATGATCGGCTCCTTTCGACTGTAGGACGAGACCGCAATCTTTCCGACGCGTTCAAAATCGCGGATGATGTCTTGCGACAAGGCGTACAGGGTATTGCAGAGGTTATCAACGTGCCAGGAATGGTCAACGTTGACTTTGCCGATGTGCGTAGCGTGCTTCGAGAGGCTGGCACAGCCCTGATGAGCATTGGACAAGGACAGGGGCGCAAACGTGCGCAACAGGCTGCTGAAGAAGCTATCGCGGGTGGCTTTCTGAATGTAACCATTCGCGGTGCCAAGCGTGTGCTCTTCAATATCAGCGGTGGCGAAGATATGACGCTCTTTGAGGTCAACGAGGTCGCCGAGCGCATTGGGTTGGCAATCGACGACGCTGCCGATATCACCTTTGGAGCTGTCGTAGACCCTTCCCTACATGACGATAGTATTCGTGTGACTCTGATTGCGGCAGGGATGGAGGAGTTGCACACGGTACGATTGCAAGCGGTCCGCTCAGAATCGGTGCAACAGCGACCAGCACAACCTGCACCGCCAATTCAGCAGCAACCACCCGCACTCCAGCAGAGGCCAGCAGCGTATCAGCGACCAGCACAACCTGCACAGCAACAACCGCAGCAGAATATACCAGGAACACCGCCTGGACGCCAGCAGCGCAGTTTAGAAGACCTGCGTGGACTGCGTAGTCTTGGTCGTCGCCAGGAGCAACAGGCCGAGGAAGAAGCTATCGACCTTCCACCCTTTTTAAAGCGACATGAGTAGATTTGGGAATAGAGATAGCAAGAGAAAGGGATGAACCAATGTGTTGGTTCATCCCTTTCTTGTGAAACAAGCTAATCAATCGTTAGAAGCTTCTGCTACCTCAGGAGAATCAGCTGTACGTCCGCGTTCGCCACCCTTTTTCCCAATCTTGGAATAGAATTCTGAGCCTTGTTGACGCTTGGTCGATTCGCCGCCTTTTTTCCCAATCTCGGCGTAGAATTGCTGACCACGCTTCTCTTTTACAGACTCGCCACCCTTTTTCCCAATCTTAGAATAGAATTCAGGACCATATTTCTCGCGTACTGCCTCGCCTCCGTGCTTCGCCTTTTGCGACCCCGGTTCAGGACCACGCTTGTTGTTCGCCATTGAAAGTCCCGCCTCTCTTAAACTCCATACATCCCATGTACCCAACTATCAGCGGTGAGACATCCTGCTACATCCTTTAGCCTCATATCAGGAACATCTCGCTGCTTCCTTACTGCGACTGATGCTCTCGTCGTGCCAGCGCTACTCGGTTGGCAATCAACGCCGCCGTACTCCCCGCGCCAACTCCATTATCAATATTGACAACAGAGAGACCTGGGGCACACGTCTGCAACATCGAAAGCAACGCGGCAACCCCTTTGCCGCCCATACCATAGCCAATAGACGTTGGAAGACCGATAACAGGAACTGGAACCAGCCCTGTGACAACCGAGGGCAGTGCACCATCCATACCAGCAGCGACAATGATTACATCTACGTTGCTAGCCAAAAGGTCCCGTAGTGGCGGAAGCAGACGGTGAAGTCCTGCGACTCCCACGTCATAGATTGATGTGATCGTACATCCCATTTCCTCCGCAATGAGGGCTGCCTCTTCCGCGACAGGCATATCTGAGGTGCCCGCGCTAATAACCCCTACATGACCACCAGTAGTATGGCGTTCATATGTTGGCGTATAGATCGCCATTGCTCGTGCTGCTTCACGCATCCGAATTGGATAGTCGTGAAACACCTCTCGCACAGCCACAATGGATTCTGGACGCAGCCTACTAAGAATTGCCCGACCTGATCCGGCGAGTAATCCTCGCGCCATTGCCAGGATTTGCTCGTTCGTTTTTGTCTCAGCGAGAATGACTTCCGGTATCCCTTTACGCCGTTCTCGCCCTGCATCAGGACGGGTCTCAACCGGAGATGTACGTTGATCCTGTTGTATGTAAGAAGAGCCTTGCTTAAATTGCTCAGAATCAAGCAGTTGACTCAAAAGTTCCAATTGTTCATCAGCGCGATAATCCACGAATATGTACACCTCGGAAAGATTTTTCCACAATTACTAGTTACTGTACGGTTGCCGTCTGTAGTGTAGCACACTAGCAGGCAATCAGCAACCTACACGGTAACAGAAGATAACAGATATTAACACGATTTTCACACGCACTACAAGCACAATGTAGAGCTTGCCTGCCTATAAGGGGTATATGCTATACTATACGCTGGTTTACAAACAATGTTTCGTGGGGATGATTTAAAATGACACATTTTATGAACAATAGATATCACATGTTTTTTTCGCTTCTTTCGTTAGGATTACTTCTCTTGTTGGCGGCATGCGGCACAACAGCTACGCAGCTAAAACCACAGCAGCCAATTGTTGTAAGCAAGTCGTTTCAATCGCAAGTATCACCAGTACCTACCGTACCCACATACCGTTGCGGTGCTTGGTCGGGCAATAACGCGCCTGGGGCTTATAGTGTGCTAACGGTGTATGCTAAGCTCACAAAGAATGTTACTGGCGTTGCTGGCGCGACTGCAAGTGCAACAGCGCACTTTAGCACATCCGATTTCACACTCGATCAGCAACCTGTGAGTGATGCTGGTGGTTATGTTACATTCACAATTCCTTTACAAGGTCGTCAGCCACGTCTCACTCCTGCGACAGTTGATGTAAGTTTTAACGTCAATGGAAAAACAGTTCAATGTTCGTCCGCGTTTTTTACTCCGAACTAGGCTTTTGACAAGTGGGGCAAAAGTGTGTACTGCGCTGCGTCACGATAATACGCTCGATGAGCGTGCCACAGTGAATGCATGGTGTACCATCTTTTTGATATACACGCACATGGTTATAGTTATCGCCAGCCTCACCCCATAGGTCTCGATAGTCGTTGAACGAGGTACCACCGTGTTCAATACCATTTGTGAGAACAGTGATAATTCCTTCGTGTAGCAGACGTATCTCTTCTGGAGTTAATGAATTAGCACGACGCAACGGGTGCAGACCAGCATAAAATAAGGCTTCATCTGCATAGATATTGCCTAGTCCAACTACTAAGTCTTGTGTCAGGAGAGCGGGCTTGATACTCGTCTTACGACGACTTAAAGCCTCAGCAAATTGTTCTATCGTAAATGTTCCGTCAAGCGGCTCTGGTCCAAGCCCAGCGAATGCCTCTGCTTCCTGGTTCTGAGACCATAATTCGACACGTCCAAACTTACGTGGGTCCGTAAACAGCAAGCGTTCGCCATCGGTAAAATTCAGGCACATGCGACAGTAAAATGTTTGTGAAAGTATAACTGGTCGTGTCGCTATGTTCACACTCCCATTTGCCGTTGGCTCTAGCTGCTTGAAGGATGGTCCCTTTACATTCCATACTGATGGGTCAGTTTCACGCATGTGTGTGTCAATCTCCCATCCAGTTGGCAACAAGAGGAAGTTACCTGTCATGCGTCGATGAATGGATAAGAAAAGATTTCCGCTCAAGTCGAGCAACAAAAATTTGCCACGTCGTCGTACCCCCTCGATTGAGCGTCCTGCAACCTCGGCAAGAAAATCAACAGGATCGGGATGACCTATGGTGCGTTCCCAAAACACGTCAGCATCTTGAATAGTTTTTCCAATAATCGTAGCACGGAGTTGACGTGCCGTATATTCGACTTCTGGTAATTCTGGCATAGCTTTTTCTCGCTTCTCTTTATCTGTTATACTGTATGCCTAAGAAGACAATGTACACAACGAAAGGCGTAGCAATGCGGCGACGCTTCCAAGCATGGCAATGGCTAATACTCATTTTTGCAATCTTTTGGGTGATTTTTGCCATTGTGATGATTATTGGCGATTTTCCCTTTTTTATTATCAGCATCGCCTTGACAACGATAGGCGCGCTTTCCGCGCTCGTCGTTGCGCTAGCATGGGCATTTCAAAATAATGTGTAATCAGGATACAAGCATGATCGATATTTGTCTACTAGGAACTTGCGGCATGATGCCACAGCCGAACCGTTGGCTCTCATGCGCGTTGATACGTAACGGCTCTACACTTACACTTATAGACTGTGGCGAAGGTACACAGATACCATGGAAATCATTGGGCTGGGGCTTTCGTCAGTTAGGCGCAATCTGCCTGACACATATGCATGCCGATCATGTCGCGGGTCTCCCAGGCGTCCTCTTTATGGTTGCTCATGCAGGCCGAACCGAACCGCTCGATATCTATGGACCTATCGGAACAACGTATGTGATCGAAGGACTACGGCGCATAGCGGCAGAGCTTCCCTTTCCGATTTCTATTCATGAATTCAAAGGTGGTGAGACATTTGACCTACCTGGCGACCTGCATGGCTCATGTGTTGCCGCCGCACATGGCATCCCCTGCCTTGCCTATCGAGCCGAACTCACACGCCGACCCGCGTTTCAGGTTGAAAAGGCGAAAGCACTTGGCCTGCCTGTGCAACTTTGGTCACGTCTACAACGAGGTGAGACGCTTGAGTACAATGGTCAAACGCTTCGACCAGAGCAGGTGCTTGGCGACCCAAGACGTGGCATTTCGTTCGCCTTTATTACCGATACCCGTCCCACAAAAGCACTCGCCGGACTTGCCCACGACATTGATCTCCTCATCTGTGAAAGTATGTACGACAATCCTGAAGACATTCCGCTTGCACGCGCTCATGGTCACATGTATGCCGAAGAGTCTGCTAGCATAGCACGGAATGCCGCCGCTCATGCACTCGTGCTGACACACTTTAGCCCAAAGATTAATGACCCATCACAAGCCGAGAAATCGGCAAGACGAGTCTTTCCCAACACACGTGCCGGACGAGACGGTATGGTCATCACGCTAGATTTCTCTGACGAATGAATAGAACGCATAACAAATACATGTGAATATTCTGTAGGGACCGATTTATAACGTCCTCTTGGCGTATCACTACCCAACGAGGACGTGATAAATCGGTCCCTACAGTTTGTTAACTTGCTTCCGAAAGTTGCGATTGTGACACGTTCTCTCTAAGGTTGCGATCCAGGAAACCAATGACGCGCTCGACATACCTCTGGCGGTCTTCAAAGTAGATACCGCAGTGATCGGCGTTGGGGTCAAGCCACAACTCTTTCGGCTCGTGTGCGGCTGCATACAAAAGTTTCGCATCTTCCGGGTTTACAAGGCTGTCCTTTAACCCGTGAATGATGAGCACAGGACGTGGCGCAATACGTCCAATATCGCGTAATGGCTCAACTTGATTAAAATGATACCCTGCACGAAGCCAGAGCAAGAAATCTGTGAGCCAATCGAAGGGTGCAAACGGCAGATGAATAGTGCGCCGCACTGAATACTCGATAGCACTTCTATGAGTTGCGAAGCCACTATCTGCTACCAACGCCTCTATTTCTGGTGTTCTAGCGGTTGCCATAATCGCTATCGAGGCACCCATTGAATACCCAACGGCACCTAACCGGGTTTGAGGGGCACGTTGTTTAGCATAAGCTACTGCACCAAGAAAATCGTTCATCTCACGATAACCAAGTGTTACGCGCTCACCGACAACAGTCCCATGACCATAATATTCAAAGGCCAACACATTATAGCCAGCTTTCCACAACTGCCCGCTCATTCCTAGCACATCGGAACGACGACCACGATAGCCTGGGCACACAAGAATAGTTGCCGTTGCCTCTGGATGCGCAATATACCAACCAGTCACTTGATGCTCAGCATATGAAGAGGGGAATGTCACCTCTTCGGCAGGCAGATTCAGTTCAAAAGGTGTGAATGTGTACATATCCGCAAAATTATCAATGCGTTTAGGACGCGTCAATGTGTTCACGATATAAGCCGCAACCCCGAATAAGACACTTGCAACCCCAATACTTCCACCTAAACTACCAACAAAAATTTGTTTCAACGAAGGACGAGGAAATCGTATATGAATAGGAAACATACCTATCGCCAACCTTTCTACTACGTAGTTGGCACTATAACCAAGACGTATATACTATTAATACAACAACAAGCATAAGTCTTTTATGCCTTCTCGTTCATTGCAACAAGCTTTTTCATTCATCACATGCTACTATCAAGTCATTATTCTATTCTTTTTAGTTATTGAAATCATAGAATTCATATATTGGACTTATGAAACGAAACACCATATACTTTGTAATGAGGACTGCAAACAAAAAAGAAGTATCAGTTCCACTTAGACAGTTAATGAAGATTAACAAATGAGGATATCCATATTACTTTATTACTTTGTCAAATTTCATTAATGCACGAGCAGATGAGGCAATAATCATGATAACACGTCCATCCCAGTCTGCTTCTCTCACGGTAGAAGAGGCACAGAAACGGCAACAACAAGAGACGAAGGCAAGTATATTTGCAACCAATGCCATTGGTTGGGTACTTCAAGGTGGTGTTATCATTAGTGCTTTGGTTATTGTGATCGGTCTTGTGCTGCTTCCAACTCAACCGGGTGGCTTATCGCCAGAGCGACTACTTAGATTTCCACAAACACTTTCTCAGGTCGGTGTAAGTTTGCTCGCTCTGCGACCACAAGGCATTATTGCTCTTGGTCTGCTGCTACTCATTGCAACTCCGGTCCTTCGCGTAGCGGTTTCTGTTGTCACATTCACGCTAGAAAAAGACCGTAAGTATGTGGTCATTACGCTCATCGTCCTAGCGATTCTCTTGTTCAGCCTCTTCTATCTTGGTAGTACAGCCATAAGTCAGCCTCGAAGTGAGGTTCAGCATTTCAATTTCTCGTTGCTGATACTCTCGCTCATCTTCGTCGGCTCGATTGCGGCAGGACTACTTGGATCGCTTGTAGGATTAGGTGGGGGTGTACTCATTGTGCCCTTACTCACGCTCGTCTTCAAATTACCTATCTCTTTTGCCATTGGAGCCAGCATCATCTCTGTTATCGCAACCTCTAGTGGTGCAGCAGCGGCATATGTACGCGATCATATGACGAATATGCGCGTCGGTATGTTCCTGGAGTTAGCAACCACGATTGGAGCAATCAGTGGCGCGTTCCTGGCGGGCTTACTTGCCCCTGGATTGCTCTCAATTGTCTTTGGTATCATTCTTCTCATCTCCGCAGCCCCACTTCTTTTTAGAATTGGTGAGGAATTACCACAAGGGGTGAAAAATGATCGTTGGGCTAACTGGCTGCGTCTTTCAGGTTCGTACCCCGACCACCATCTAGGTAAGGATATACCCTATCAAGTCACGCATACTCCCTATGGTTTAGGCATGATGTATATTGCGGGCCTCATCTCAGGACTGCTTGGTATTGGAAGTGGTACATTTAAGGTGCTCGCACTCGACACTCTTATGAGACTTCCAATGAAAGTTTCGACGACGACCAGTAACTTTATGATAGGTGTGACAGCAGCAGCGAGTGCGGGTATCTATTTCTCGCGTGGCGATATTCCACCACTTGTCGCAGCGCCTGTTGCACTTGGTATCCTCATTGGTGCATTAGGTGGAGCGCGTTTGTTAGCACACTTGAGCAACAAAACGCTCCGTTACATTTTTTTGCCTGTCATAGCCATTAGTGCGATTGAAATGATTTTGCATGGAGCGGGTATTGGCTTGTAGCCCGAAGGGGTAGATACGTTACAATACTCTGCATCTCACGTTTTATGGTATGAGAGGCTGAAATGGTCTCTCACGACGAAACGGATTTCGTAGTATTGAAAACGTCGTAGTGCTTGCTCGTAAAGCGTTTTGCGTAGGCAACACGTATTCGTAGCATAGTAGTTCGTAGTTCGTAGCTTATTTCGGAGTAGCCAAAACAATTTGGCTACTCCGTTTTTATAGAGCTATAGGGCCTTACTTTACCACGCGTAACACAACACCTGTCATCATGAACCACGCGATGTCGCGCCTCTGCTCGATTCTGAATCCTGCCTGTTTTACAGTTCTTTCGGTATCACGGTTCCAGTGGCAGTTGCCCGCTATAAGCCGAGTCATGGGTGTGATGATATTCTGTATAGTCGAGAGAATTGCTCCATGAGCACGTACATGTTCGACCATCAGCAGCGTACCACCGGGTTTGAGCACTCGCTTTACCTCGTTCAATCCGCCTAGAGGATCACCAACGGAACAGAACACTAACGTGACAACGGCACTGTCGAAGCTCTCGTTCGCAAAGGGTAGGCTCTCCACTGGAGCCTGTGTGAGGTGAATTGGTACCTGTGCTGCTTCCGCCCGTGTACGTGCATAACGTAGCATGGTACCATTAGGCTCAATGGCTTCCACTCGCTCAACGTTTTTGGGATCATAAAAAGCAAAGTTGAGACCGTTGCCTGCGCCTATTTCCAGCACCAATCCATATGCTTGTCCGACCACTTCCTTACGTAGGGGCTGCATAAAGTTCTGTTCTTCACCATCACATGACGTACGCTCATAAAAATCAGCGAAGAAACGCCGCAAGATAGAGTTGTGCTGCTCTGATGTTTTGGGTTGCTGGCTCATGGCTGATCGGCCCGCTTTCTGTATAGTGCCACATAAATATTCTTATTTTGTAAACTCAGTGGTCTACTAAGACGGTAAGATAAACTGATTTGTTTGTCAAGTCGAAAGTCACAAAATCATGAGATAACGAAGGTGGACAATCTATCAACGAAATGATATACTCATGGAACAAAATGGAACCGTTTGGTGTTCTCATATACGAGGAAACCAAAAACAACTTGGCAATTTCGATATAAACAACAATTCTCAGTAGAAGAACAGGCGAAAGGGGTCTCTCATCAATGCCTAAAAAGGGTGAACTTTCAAAGACAGCACGTGCCTCACTTGCGAACCGCGAAGAGGTCAATCACTTGACCGCTCGCATTTGCTCAAAGTGTGGCGAGGCCATTATGCTTAAAGAACTTCAACCAGTGAAGGTGCTTGGCAAAGGTATGGCCTACTACCACAAGGGACACTACAACGTTCAGTAAGACGTTGGAGTAGACCTAATATACACGAAACAAGCCTCGATTATGAGGCTTGTTTTATTTTTGGTTTCTACTCCATATTCTACTTGCTTGACAATATTCGTACAAGCTGGCACAATCGACACAGCATTTAAATGAGGAGAACGATAACGCGTGGTACAGTCAATTTCTTCACACGAAGAACAACCCGATTCTACATCATCTACACAAGCGCACAGCGTTCGTGTCGCCTTTCAAGGCGAACGGGGCGCGTATGGTGACGAGGCAGTACAAGCATATTTTAAGAAGACTACTTCAACACTGCCAGAGCCACTTCCCTATCGTGGCTTCAGCGAAGTCTTTCACGCTGTTGCAGCAGGTGAGGTTGATTTTGGTCTAGTCCCTGTCGAAAATTCACAGGCAGGTAGCATCAACGATGTGTACGATCTCTTGCGGCAACACGACCTTTTCGTGATTGGCGAGATCAGCCATCCCGTTAATCACTGTCTACTGTGCTTACCTGGACAAACACTGAGTGATATTAAGCGTGTCATCTCGCACCCGCAGGCATTAGCACAGAGCGATGTGTATCTGCGCGAACTTGGCGTTGAGATTGTCGCCACCTATGATACCGCAGGCAGCGCGAAGATGATTCGAGAAGGACAACTTGAAGGGGTGGCGGCTGTCGCGGGCCGCGGAGCCGCCGAACTCTATCAGCTAGAGATATTAGCAAGTAACATTCAAACCATTTCTGATAACTACACGCGCTTTATCGCACTTGGTCGTGAACCTGCACCACGTCGTAGTGGACACGCGAAAACGATGCTTGTCATGGCAACCGCACACCAACCCGGTTCGCTCTATCAATGTCTTGGTGTACTTGCACAAAACAAAATCAACGTGCTCAAGATAGAATCGCGTCCCTCGCGTCAACGTGCCTGGGAATATGTCTTCTATCTCGATTTCGAGGGACACCGCGAAGACCCCACAGTACGCGCTGCCCTCGCCAATCTTGCGAGCCACACAACCTTCTGTAAAGTGCTCGGCTCCTTTGAAAGTGGCTTATAAATAACAGAAAACGGGTGATAGGTGCT
>CAXUHF010000065.1:0-27888 GCA_964250765.1 uncultured Ktedonobacteraceae bacterium
CAGCAATTCATTGCGCCCAACGATGGGGGTGGCGGGGCAACGCTTTGGCAATGATTCATGCTCCCAATGCGAACCCCTCCCGACCCATCTTTGGGCGCAATGAATTGCTGCCCCTACCGAGAAGCACACCCGTTTTTAGTTGTCATACAGGTGTTTGCATCAAATTCGCAAGAATTTGCTTCTGTGTACTAAGTGCGGATTGATAGAGCGATGCATAGGCTTGTGGACCTAGACGTTGCTCTAGGGCGGTAAAAAAGCGTTCGAGGAGTACAACGCTAGGGTCAAGCTGAATTTTACGCAACTGGAGAGCGGCAAGCAAGATCGCAACACCCTCGTGTTGTTGCCCTTGTTCATAGAGTAATAAGCCTAGATTCGTGAGAATTGTGCCCCTGTCATACTGTTCTTGCATTTTGTAGGTGAGACGTAACGCTTGCAGGTAACAACTGAGCGCGGGTTCGTAGTCCTTTGCATCATAGTAGAGGAGGCCCATATTGTGTAGGACAATGCACTGCAACTGTATTTCTTGTTGACGTTGCTGGTCTGGCTGCTGCCGACTCAGCAGAATGGCCTTCTCAAAGTAAATATGCGCTTGTTCGCGTTCTCCGTGCATGCGATACAACTCGCCTACATTGGCTAACGTAACCGCCTCACCGTGTCCATCTCCGATTTCTTGCTGAATGTTTAGTGCTTGCTCAATATATACCTGACTCTGTTGTACATCGCCCAAACGTCCATAAAGCATCGCTAGATGGCTGGCAAGCAAACCTTCATCGCGTCGTGTTAGCACACCAAGGGGAGGTAAGAGCATCGTATACAAGGCTATCAATGTGCGCCAGACTCCCCAGCGTACAAGGCTTTCGTGTAAACCTTCTTTGAAAAGTAGATCGCATGCCTGTTGCCACTGTTGACCCAGACAAAGATGGCGAATAGCGGCTAGCAATGGCTCCACGTTCTGCAGTGGCATGTGGTGCTTTTGGAGTGAAGTCTGTTGCTTTGCAAGTATAGAGTAATAGCTGGCTACCGCCATATGTCCCGCAGTGAGCGCGACTCGTAGTGCATCGCTATGTTGATGTGACAAATCAAATGGTGAGTTTCTTCCTTGTGTCGCGTAAACATCTCCTTGTTGCTCTATCCCCTCAAGATAGTGCTCTTGCACAAATTGACGGAGCATTGGATGCAAGCCAAAGAAAGCATCGAGCGTACTATCTTGTACAGATTGAACGAGAGTAAGTTGTATGAGTGTTTGTAGTTCTTGTCCAACATATGCGTAGAGCTGTTCTGAAGCAGAAGGAGAATCATCGCCTCCTGTTAGCGTCATTGCGATTGCCTGTAGTGGTACAGGTTCGCTGAAAAGACTTAAGCCACGCAACATCTGCTTTTTCAGAGGCGAAAGATAGAGATAGAGCTTTGTGAGAATGTTAGAAGTGATCTCACCGTTCCATAATGACTGATGCTCTGGTGCAAGTAGAAGATAGCCGGGGGCGATACCGCTTAGCTCTACAAGCGTACAAAAAAGTAGGAGCGCGAGTACATGACCATCACAGCGTTGCCAGACCAACGACAATTCTTCGGGCGTGCCTTTTATGCCACGTCGTTGCAGTAGCGTGACGCCTTCAGAGATGCTTATACGTGAGACAAGATACACTTGTATAGGTACCTGCTCCAGCAACTGTTGTTCGTCGAACGGAGGAGTAGAGCTTGTGAGCAAGAAACGACTGGAACCCAGATCGGCTTGCAGTAAGCTTAGAAATAGTTGTAGTTCTCTCGGCATCACGCTAGCACTGTCAGTTTCTAGTAGTGCCTCGAACTGATCCAGTACCAATAAAGCGTTTCCTTGTGGACGTTGCAACGCGCGTAGTACCAGCGTAGCCTGTTGTTCAAGTGATAGCAAAAAGAAATCTGTTACTTGTATTCCAACTCCTTGCAGAATGGCGGCAAGGATATCCGAAAGTGTTGTGTAGCTATTGAGAGTGAGCCATACAAGATAGCGCGGTGCAGGCATATTTGCTCGTTGTGTGAGAAGCAAACGGTGATAAATAAGTGCTGCCACCGTCGATTTACCCATTCCAGAATCACCTACAAGTATCACTGTACTTGTCTGTGCGTCAGTCAGCATACGTTGTACGATGGCTATGTCATCCGCTCTTTGCATAATCACGTCGGGGTTTAGCAACGGCGGTGTTGTTTGTACTCCGAAGGCAAGGGATTGCATGCACTTGCTCCTGCTTGTTGTCCACGTATTATAAAGGCAAGTATAGCATAGCGTTGTAGAGAGCAAGAGAAGAGGATAGCCTGTTTGGGCTATATCGACATAATGCTGTAGGAGCCATAATTCATTACGCCCTGATAGACGATAATCGAGGCGAGGGCGTAATGAATTATGGCTCCTACAGATTGTTATACTATGTTAGGATACAAGGTATATTTGTGTAGAGAGGGAACTATTACATATGCTACGAATCATATATATGGGAACACCACATTTTGCCGTACCAGCATTGGAGGCATTGATAGCAAACGCTACTCCTGGTAAGCTTTTACCAGAAGGTTATGAGATTGTCACCGTTGTCACGCGTCCTGATAAACCTGCGGGTCGTGGACGTGAGATTGTCTATTCACCAGTGAAACAGACCGCTCTTGAGCATAACATTCCAGTCTGGCAATCAGGCTCATTAAAAAAGGCAGAGAACAGCGCAGTCCTCGCAGCATATCATGCAGACCTGTATATAGTTGCAGCCTTTGGACAAATTTTGCCACAGAGTATTCTCGATCAACCAAAGTATGGAACACTGAACATTCATGCCTCGCTCTTGCCCAGATATCGGGGCGCAGATCCAATTGCAGAGGCTATTTTGCAGGGTGAAACGGAGTCCGGCGTGACAATAATGTTGCTCGATGCTGGTATTGATACAGGTCCAACGTTGCTTAGTCGTTCTCTTTCCTTAGCTGAAGATGAAACAACGGGAAGCTTGACGACAAAACTTGCTGAGTTGGGAGCGCAGGCGTTGCTTGAAGTGTTACCACAATGGGTTGCGGGCGGTATCGTACCCAAGCCACAAGATGAGTTACGCGCCACTCATACGCGTATGCTGCGAAAGGAAGATGGGTTGCTTTCTTGGGATAAACCAGCAGCAGTACTTGCGCGACAGGTACGGGCGTATATACCGTGGCCTGGTAGCTATACACACTGGAGTGGTAAATTGCTCAAAATTCTTGAGGCACACTCATTAACTGTCGAAATTGACACGCTAGAACAAAGTGTGCAGCCTGGGCTAGTCAGTACGCGCGAGGAGGTAGGACATCAGGTGCTAGCCGTGGTCACAGGGTCAGGTTTTTTGATTGTGACGCGTGTGCAGTTAGAGGGAAAAAAGGCTATGAGCGCGGAGGAGTTTTTGCGTGGTTATAGTCATATTGCGGGCGACGTATTGGAGTAATACGACCAACCAAAGGAAATGAACGGCTGTAGGGGCAATAATTCATTACGCCCTCGTCAAACGGTCAATGTTGACGAGGGCGTAATGAATTATTGCCCCTACATCGGCATTAGACATGATCTAGTAGCGTGGTGCTGCTGTGCGTGGGCGGTTGATGACAGCTGCGAGTGCTGCAACGACAGCAACGGCTGCAAACGCGGCTGCATGCTTATAGTGCGCCTGAGTAGGGTTGCTTGCAAGCACGTGATAGACGCCAGGAATTACATAATATATCGCGACGAGGAGAGCGATAACGGCGACCGCGATACCTGCATAAAAGATTGTAGTCTTGCTCATTGATACATGAACCTTTCTTTTTCAGAGAGATGAAGAGTAACCTATGTACATACATTCAATATACGATTGTAACAATATACATTCTTACTATTAAAAGGAGATTATATACTACCCTATAGTTCTATCAGTAATGAACGATGTACAGGAGGAAGATGTAACATAATGACATCTGTAGGGGTTTAATTCATCATCCCTTTGAACGTTGTTGTGTGTCAACAGGGTGTAATGAATTAGACCCCTACAGACGATATATAACGATCAAAACGTACTTAAGTGTAGTACGATTACTTAGCGACTGCCGATGGCTTCATAACGAACATGCCCGCAACGCCTGCTATGAGAGCGATAATACCAATAGCAATAACTGCATATGCTTTACCATGAAAGTGCATGCCCGCAAACATATAGATACCGGCGAGGAGAGCGACAACGCCAATGGCGATAACTGCATAATATACTGCTGGATTCTTCACGATGACCTACCTCTTCTTCAATACATAAATATTTTGATGGTACTTTGGCTTTCCAAAGCTCCTACAACATAGTAAACGAGTGACACGCTTTATGCCAAGTATTTGAACACACTATAGCACTTTTGGGTATTTTCCCTCGTTAGGCTCTACTACGAAAGACAGTAAAGAACAAAACTAGTGCGATAATGCCTGCAATCCAACAATAGTAGGCAAAGGGATCAAGACGGCCTGTTTCAAAGTGTTTCATCAGGAACTTCGTGCTAAAGTACGCGGCGACACCCGACACAATCATACCAAGGACAATCAGCAAAAGTTGTGAGGCTGGTTGTGTAAAGAGCAACGGCACCTCAATCAGTGCTGCCGCGAGGATAATTGGTGTACCAAGCAAGAACGAATAGCGCGCTGCGTCCTCATGTGTCAGACGCACTCCTAGACCAGCCACAATGGTCATCCCTGAGCGTGAAAATCCTGGAATCAAGGCTAGTGCCTGCGCAGAGCCTACAATAAGTGCCTCTTTCCACGATAGGGATGCCAGATGACGAAAACGTGCCTCTCGCTCTTTTGCATTCATAACTGCGAGTTGAGCCTCGCTCTTCCGTCGTAGTAGCTCTCCTGTAAAAAGGACCGAACCATTGATAACCAGGAACGTTGCTGCGATAACGGGCGATGCAAAGAGTTGTTCGAGCGGCTTTTGTAGGAACACACCGATCAACCCTGCTGGTATGCATCCAATGATGATGAGCCAGCTTACCCAGCTCTCAGTTCCTGGTTTTACCTCACCCTCTTTGATGCTTGTAACAATGGTCTGTCCCACCTGCAACCAGTCGCGCCAAAAAAAGATGAGAAGAGCAATACTTGTACCGAGATGTAACGCCACAATGAGAGGTAGAAAACAACTACCTCCGTCACATTGTGTTCCACCTTGAATATCCCCCCAGCCAAATAACCCTGGCAGAATGACGGTGTGACCAAGGCTGCTAATTGGGAAGAGTTCGGTTACACCTTGTAGCAACGCCAGGAAAAGAATTTGTATTATATTAGGCGTCGGGACAGGTGGTGGCACAATTACTATACTTGCAATATGGAATATAGTCATCAATAGAATACTCTCTTACTGTAGATATTTTTGCTCATCTTGCTGAAATTCAGCGTTTGTTTTTGCGAATACAGCATGCCCATCTTTCTTTGTAAGAAAGAAGTAGTAGTCAGTATTTGGCGGTGCCGCTGCAGCTTGTAAGCTAGCAAGGCCAGGGCTACAAATCGGAGTTGGAGGAAATCCCTTCACAACATATGTATTCCATTGACTATTAGTAGCTATTTTACTGCCTGAGTCTGCAAGGGGTTGCCAATACGTTATCGGCGGCATCTGTGTATCACGTGCGTACTGCACCGTAGGGTCTGCTTGTAAGAGTCCTACCGTTTCGTCGTTTTGCTTGTAAATGCGGTTCCAGTAGACACTTGCGATACCCCCACGTTCAACCGTATCGTTTTTCGGGCCTGCTTCACGCTCGACAATTGAGGCAAGAGTCAACATTTTATAAAGTGAAAGATTATGTTGCTGTGCTAATGTATCGAGATGATTCGTTTTGATGTTGTTGGTCATAGTTTGCAACAGCAACCCTATAACATCACTCGCCGTCGCGTCAACAGGAATTTCATAGCTTGACGGAAAGAGCAAGCCTTCCATGCTATTACCTTGTGGAACACTTTGTAGAATGGGATACTTCGCAGCATTCGGGAACGTATTGATGTGCTTGGTATAGTTCAAAAAGTCGCTCGCCTTGAACTTTACTAAACCCGCGTTAGAAAACTGCCGTGCGATTTGCTCTAAACGCCAGCCCTCAAGAATCAGTACGCGTACAGCATCGGGTTGAGCGTTCAGCAACTGGTCGATGATATCGCTAATCGTCATGCTCGTATTTAATTTTTTATAAATACCAGCTTCCAAATGCGTATCCAGGCCCTTCACACGCGCCCACACACGAAACGCGACTGCATTACGAATGAGTCCCTTCTGCTGCAATTCTGTCGCAATTTGCCCTGTGCTTTCGCCTTGAGAAATTTCAAAGGGAATTGATTTACCGGAACCGGGAGGGCTGATTGGCTGAAAGATGTCAGTTGTAGTATTCCAAGCATAGTATGTCAAGCTGAAAATAGCTGCACCAACCAGTAGTATAGCTATAATAGCGAAACGAGGACCTCTTCTCATGTTGCTCCCTCTGTTTTCCGGTCCAGGGTATCCAGATAGTCCTGGAGGATAACGGCAGCGGCGTAGGCGTCGATTTCCTGACCCCGCTGTCGTCGTTTTGTCTGAGTACGTCGTCGTGTCGTGCGTCTTTGCCGTCCACGGCCTTCATTATTTCCCCACTCATCATCCCGTTGTGCAAGGAGACGCTGTGCCTCAACCGTTGAAAGACGCTCATCCCAAAATGTGATTGGCATAGCGATATGCAGTTTCAAGCGTTCTACAAACGCCTGCACCCACTGTCCCTGTCCATGAATCTGACCATCCATGCTGATCGGGAGTCCTACCACAAGCCCTTCGGCCTCGGTCTCTTCGAGAAGTCGTTGAATGGCAGTCCACGTTTGCTGCTCATCGCGTGTGACATGCAATGTTGTATAGGGCGAGGCAAGAAATCCTCTTGCGTCACAGACCGCAACTCCAATTCTGGCTTCGCCAACATCAAGTGCCATCAATCGCGCCATGTGCTTTTACTCAGTTTCCTTGCATAGGTGTTACTCACTCTTATACGTAGAACGTGCTAGCATGTTATTTTCTAACGAAATAGGCTATATTGGGTAGGAATGATGGAGAATATGACAAATACATTTGTCATATTCTCCATCATTCCTACCCAATCAAATAAAGCACTACTTCTTTTTTTGTGGTGTTACAGCGTCTTCTGGTACCAGGTGAACGTTAATGTGTGCCGACCAGAAGGGAACCCAATTTGGTGTCCAGTTTCCAATATGTGGAGTGGTACTAATATCTGCTTGATGCACACCTGGGATTTTTAGCAGAATACTTTGCGCATCTTTGATGCCTTTTCCGTTAATCGAGCTTTGTACGTTGGCTATGTTGATAGCAGGCACAATATTGCCAGCAGCAGTGAACGCAAGGGTGAGCGTTGATTTGTTATCACTTGTCGTTTTCAATTGTTGAATCTGTACGGGATGTTGCACATCGTCTACAACTGTATAGTTGGGAAATGCTTTGTCCTGTTTTACAAATTGTTCAAGCTGAGCAACTGTCGCATGTTGTAGTGTTGCGGAACGTACAATAAGGACGACCACACTGAGTTTTAGCTTTGCTGTGAATGTGCCATCTGTTGCAGGCTGACCAACCGTAGGCGCATTTTCTAATGTTTCAGTTGTTGTCAATGTACCTGCTTGATCGCCAGGCGAAACCTTTGTTGCTAACCACGCTTTAAAGGTGTTTTCTAGCGATGTGTGTAATGCTGCTTTAACCGCATCTATATCTTGTTGTGAGACGGCGGATGTACTACCTGCACCGCCACTAGTCGTTGCATCCTTGTTTATTACAGTGAGTTTCAGGTTTGAGCCATTCATCTTGTTTGCCATTGCAATTGCATTGAGACCATCGGGGGGAATGGCATTAATACTTCCTGGTGCAACATTGCCACTTGTACCAGGTTTTTGTGCTTGTACAGGTACATCGACCGTTCCCTCCGTGTTACTATTTACAGTGTCAACAACAGCTTCAGCCTGCGTTGCAAAGGCGATACCATTACTTGTTGTGATAACTGTTCCTGATGGAATAGTTACAAGCGTTGTTCCATTATTCGTGAATGTAACTGTTCCAGTCGCGGGAGCTGTGCCTATCTTCGTACTACTGGTTGCTCTCCCCGAACCTGTTGTCTCGAAGTCATTTGTCAATTGATCGGCGGGAACTGTACCTGCTATTGCAGTTCCCTTCTGATCGCCCACGACAGCTTTCAGTACGAGAGCATGTGCATAGTTTTTTGCAGGCAACTTAAGCGTAACATCTGCAGTCGGCAAGAAAAACGCCGGAATACCAATCAGGAGCAATAAGAGAATAGCAAGAAGTAAGAGGACTGCTCCAGACCTGCGCGATGATTGTTCTGGAAGCTTTTTGGTTGCTGCACCTCGCCCTGTGCCTCCTGTGTTAACGCGTCGTGGACCTGCATTTGTGGCAGCACGTGTGGGCACATTTGTCTTTGGGCGCGCCGTCGCTGTATTGCGTGGAGTAGGACCAAGTATTTGTTGCGAGGCACGCTTCCCCGTTGGCTTTCTTGTATCGGTAGGGGCCTCTGATATATCAAGGGCGGCAGAGTTTCTAGGACGCGGTTGCGCTGGTGTACGCTCTCGCGGTGGCATAATGATCGTTGGTCGCTCTTCAATGGGAGGGAGATCGACAGGATTGTCCAAGTCTTGCTGGCGAGAAGATGTAGCGATATTTTCTCTATTTTCGCGCCGACTACTGCGTGGGCCATTAGGTCTATAAACACGTGCTGGTCCCGCACTTTCTTGCTGATCCTGCTCTAATGGCTCACTCCATGAATGATGTGGTGTATCTTCAAGAAACGGTGTATCCTCAAGAAGCGGTGGTGCATCAAATAGATTAACATTTGTTCCAGAGTCTTCGCCGAGGTCTTCTACTTGTAAACCACCGTCAATTTCATCGACAGGTTCTTCAAAAGAATCATCATGAAGAGTATGTTCACCTGTATCAAGCCCGTTGATGATAGCAGAACCATGTTGCTCGTTGAGTGATGATGAAGGCAGGGCATCGTTCATCACAGGATAAAAGTCGTTATCAGACTCTTCGATCTCAGCAGGTTCCTGGGGTAGTGGTGTTGTTTTGTAGATGCCACCAGGGATAGTCGTATCTGCCGCCTGTTGCTGCTCATTATCGTGAGGTGTTTCTTGTGGTGTTTGTGGTAATCCAGGAAGTGTAGCCTCTGGCTGTGCTGAGTTCCGAATGTCTTCTGCTTGTCTGTAGTCTACATCATCGGCCCAGTATGACGCGACATCATCTTGCGGTGGAACTTGGCGTATAGAAGGTGTAGTATTGGCGTGAATATCGTAAATCTGTCCTGGTTCTGGCTTTGGTTCCTCAAGAGGAGGTGAGTAGGTACTCTTCCCCTTCAAACCACCTGTCGTCGTCGCGGTAAACGGGTTTTCTGTATTGCGTTGTGTAGAAGAGCGTTCAGGGAGCGGACCATACCACTGATTTAATGGGTCTGCATTGCGTGATACATTATCCTCTACACTGTTTTCGTGAGTAGCGGCAAGCTGTGTCGATGGTTTTTTTGCTGCCTGCATACGGGCTTGTGACGACGTAAGTTTGCTTTTCCCAGCACCACTACTCCGTGTAGAGCGAGCTGGTGGGCGTGATTTTCCTGCATTTGACGATGCCTGTGAATGTGCGACACGAAATTTACCAGCTTGTGCGAGTGAGCGAATTTGTGGGTCCGTGCTAATGACCAGGACATCTTTACCCATTCTGCGCGCATCAGCATGAAGTACGCGCCATGCAACCAGGCTACGAAGCTGCGTTTGGGCAGGAATAACCATAGTAACTTGTCGATTGGGAGCCTTTTCCAGACGCTCACGTACACTTGTTACATCATCTTCTGGACTAATATATATTGGTATGTCATCAGTCATGAGAAGCTCTTAACCCCCCCTACAGCGCGTGTACATCTTCTTACAATAATTGCACGTTCCAGAATGGGCGTAAATGTACGGGTCTGATTTATCACACCCTTGCACGCGTTACACATGGTACAAGGGTGTGATAAATCAGACCCGTACAGTGATGCATACGCTTAACGTGTAATTCTTAAATGTGCATGGTGTCAATGACGCGATTGAGTGCCCGTTCCAGAACGTTGTTTTCGTTTTGTAGCTCAATGGCTTGATATGCAAGAGCCATTGGTGTAATATCTTGTGCATTGACCAGGAATCCTTCCTGATCGGCAATGGACCCCACCATTTCGGGTTGTACAGTACGAATAATTGGCTGCCGCGAAAATGGAAGGCGTTCAGTCCAAGGAAAGCTCTCCATACGATCAAGTAGATCAGGAAGAGCCGAACCTCCACCTACCATGTAAATGGCTGGTGGTAACAATTCGCCTTTGGCAAGTTCTTCAATTAGTAATTCGACGCTATCCATCCACGTCTGACATTCGGGTGCGAGAATAGATTGTATCTCGTCGTAACTACTGCCCTTAATTTCCCCGTTACTATATCCTACTTTGAGCCGTTCTGCATCTTTAATCGAGACGCCCTTACTTGTGGCGATACGACGTGTAAAGGTGCGTCCACCGAGTGCGAACATACGCGTCTCTTCAATGCCACCCTGTCGTACGAGCGCGATATCTGTTGTACCGCCGCCAATGTCAATGAAAATCGCACCACTATCCGCGCTGGCATTTGTACTCAGGCAACGGGCCAACGCATAGGGTTCCGCCACAATTGTTACCAGAGTCAAGTCCAGCCCCTGTGCAACCGTCTCCAGTGCGCCCAATTGCATCAATGGTGCAAAGGCACTAAAAAGCGTGAGCGTGAAGTGACGACCCCGAAAACCTATCGGGTTTGAGACGATTTGTCCGTCAATGCGGGCTGTGATAACCGCTGCATTTGTGAGACGAACCTCAATATTCTGATACCCCGTTTCCGCAGCAATGCGCTCTTTGGCATTTTTTAGGAGTTTCTGCTGCGCGTTGGTGATCAGGGTTTCAAGTTCTTCCGCCGTGATTGGCTTCGAGGGTTGCTGTCTCTGCCTACTCACCGTGGTAGAACTTCCTTTGACCAGTTCTCCCGCGATACCAATCACTGCTTGTGGCGCAATGACACCGCCAGCAGACTGCTCTGCTTTAATAAGTGCTTCATTGCAGTTTGAAATGACGCCAGGAATATCGGTAACGATGCCATCGGACATATGAGCATAGCTTTGTGGGTGACGCCCCACTCCTAATACCTGTGCATGGTCTCCATGCACCTCAACGATAATAGCCTTTGCATAGGCTGTCCCTATGTCAAGCGCAGTAAAAAGTTGACGCTCCCCATTTCCGCCAGCAAGTGGGGGTTGTGGTTCGTCATCATATTCTTCCTCGTCGTATTGCTGATCATCGTAATATTCTGGTTCCTCTTGTCTTCTCGATAAGAGACCAAAGAGACGTTGTAGGAGATTCGCCATTTATTTGTCCATACTCTGTGAATTTATAGCCATTGATCCGATGCCCCTGAATATTTCTTTATCTACCGTAGAGTGTACCATCGTAGATACGTCTATGCGTCAATGTACAATGAAGCCTTCTCGTTATATTTCGTGCATGTCAGGTATGTTATAACACACTTGTGCTATTACTCGCAATGCTCTAACTTTTCCGTCTATAAAATTCAGACGCTCTGTAGGGACCGATGTATCGCGTCCTTGTCGGCATCTAATCGCTACAAGGACGCGATACATTGGTCCCTACTTGATGTTATCCTTGACGAATTCTGGCACAAAGTCGAGTGCGGCTCCAAGCGCGGCCTTATTTTTGCCTCCGCCTTGTGCGACATCAGGGCGTCCTCCACCCTTACCACCAAGCAACTCACCAACAGCACCTGCAAGCTTACCCGCGTGTAGTCCACGTTTCGTGAGCGTTGTGTCGATGTTGACCTGGATGCCGATACGTTCGCCAGCATTACTTGCCAGCACAACAACACCGGGTGTACGTAATTTACTACGTACCATGTCACCCATTTCGCGCAAAACTTTGTCGTCCGAGGCATCCACTGTTGTCGCCAAAACTGGAATACCTGCGACATCCTGCGCTCGCTCGACCAGTGCATCCACCTGCCGTAGAGCGGCATCGCGTTGGAATTGTGTAACCTGCCGACGGGCTATCATCAGTTCTTGTTGCAGTTGTTCTACACGTGTCTCCAGGATATCCGGTTGCGTTTGCAGTTTTGCCGCGACTCGCTCAACCGTGGTAGACCGTCCGCGAAGATATGCCTCCGCCGCGCGTCCAGTTAGTGCTTCGATGCGGCGAATACCTGCCGCGACACTCGTTTCTTGTATTGTAATATAGATGCCAATTTGTCCCGTTGAGGCACAGTGTGTACCACCACACAGTTCAGTGCTTGTTCCCATTGAGACTACACGCACAAGGTCCTCATACTTTTCGCCGAAGAGAGCCATTGCGCCCGTTTCCATTGCTTCTTGTAGAGGCATGATCGTTGTGTGTACAGGAAAGTCTGCCCGAATCCAACGGTTGATCTGCTCATCCACCTGCGCGAGTTCCGCATCGCTTAATGCATGAGGACAGGTGAAGTCAAAGCGGAGACGCTCTGGCTCAACCAGTGAACCACGCTGCTGTACCTGTGTACCAATCAGGTTCCGTAACGCTTTATGTAGCAGGTGTGTTGCGCTGTGGTTGCGCATCGTGTCTTCACGACGTTGCTCAATGACATCGGCCTGTATAGAGTCTCCGACGCGTAAATGTCCCTCGTTCAACAAGCCATAATGGACAATTAAGCCTTTCAGAGGACGACGTGTATCCTGGACTGAAAACACGCCTGTCGCGCTGATGATATCACCTCTATCACCGATTTGACCACCACTCTCGGCATAAAACGGTGTTTCATCAAGCAGCACCAACGCTTGCTGTGGCGCACTGATACTATCGACTTCCGCGCCGTTTACTACAAGACCTACAACCTTTGCGCTGCCCGCAATGCCTTGATAGCCTGTAAACTTTGTGGGACCGAGCCGTTTGAGTATATCAGCCAGTGCCGTATCATCTTGTGCCTGCACAAACACACTCGCCGAGCGACTCCGCTCTTGTTGGCGTTGCATGGCTTGCTCGAAGCCAGAGGTATCGACGGTAAAGCCCTGTTCAGAGGCAATTTCTTGTGTCAATTCTACTGGAAAGCCATGTGTATCATACAGCTTGAACACCTCTTCACCGGGAATAACTGTCTGCGCTTTCTGCTTTAGACCATCTAGTAGTTCGTTAAGCAAAGAAAGTCCTGTTGTAAGTGTTTGTCCAAACTTCTGCTCTTCCAGATTTAAGATGTCGATGATGCGGTCATGCTGAGTATGCAGTTCTGTGTAGTGATCGCCCATGAGCGCAATCACCGTATCAGCAGCCTCGGCAAGAAATGGTTTGTCCAACCCTAATAGTTTGCCATGACGCACAGCACGGCGCAGAATGCGACGGAAGATATAGCCACGTCCCTCGTTGCTCGGCAATACACCGTCAGCGGCAAGGAAAACCAGTGAACGTGCATGGTCGGCGATAACACGGAGCGAAGTGTCCGTTCGAGTATCGTTACCATAGGTGGTGTTGGCAAGCTGCGCGAAATGGTCGATGACGGTACGAAACATATCTGTATCAAAGACCGACTCTTTGCCCTGAATAACCATTGTGAGACGCTCTAGTCCCATACCCGTATCAATGTTTTGACGAGGCAGTGGTGTACGTTTGCCATCGAGGTCCTGATAGTACTGCATGAAGACGAGGTTCCAGATTTCCAGGAATCGTTCGCACTCGCAACCCGGTTTACAATCGGGCAAGCCACACCCGTGCTCGACGCCGCGATCATAGTATATTTCGGAGTCAGGGCCGCATGGTCCAGAGGCTCCCGGAGGTCCCCACCAGTTATCTTCCAATCGTACAATTGCCTCATCGGGGAAACCCGCGATCTCACGCCAGAGAATAGGTGCTTCATCATCTTCTGGATGCACGGTTGGATGTAGGAGGTCGGCAGGTAGTTCAACCACCTTTGTGAGAAACTCCCACGCGAACGTGATGGCGTCACGTTTAAAGTAGTCACCAACTGAGAAGTTACCCAACATTTCAAAGAAGGTCAAGGTACGTTCGTTGCCCACCTTATCAATATCTGTAGTGCGGAAACACTTTTGGGCCGAGGTGAGCCGAAGTGCTGGTGGTGTCTCGCGTCCTAGAAAAAAAGGAATCATCTGCTGCATGCCTGCTGTTGTAAGCAGTACAGTTGGATCATTGTGTGGCACGAGCGACGAGCTAGGCATGACACGATGCCCTTTGCTCGCAAAATATTCAAGATAACGCGCACGCACTTGTGCGCTCGTAAGAGTAACATTTACAGACACAGCAGCCTCCTCGATGTGAGCATCAATCGTCTTTGCTCCGGTACGCGCCCACCTGCATCAGGTATCGCGCACGCTCGTGTTTCTATCTCAAGAGTTCACCGTATGGTGCCCTCAAATGTGTTGTAATATATATGTACAACGATGTCTTCTATTATACGCTATATGTCTATATAAGACCTACATTGAAATGCGGCGAGAAACGCAACAAAAAGGTAACATCATATACATGCATGGGCATTATAACAAACGGTAAAGGGTACTGCAATGGACAATGGAGAGCCGCTTATGCTACCTCGGCGTACACTATTGGTCTTATGTGGAGTAGCAGGAGCGGGAAAAAGTACATTTGCGCATCGCTTGGTGGAAGAGCACTATGCACAAGGGTTACGAACAACCTCTATTGTCTCATCGGACTATTGCCGTGCGCTTGTCTGCGATGATGACAATAACCAGCGCGTAAGCCGTGATGCCTTCGACCTACTTTACTACATCGTGCAAAAGCGTCTGCTGCAAGGACGCTTCACGGTTGTAGATAGTACAGCATTACAGGCTGATACACGTCGTAGGCTCCTTGAAATCGCGCAACGCCATCATTATAGTGCTTGCTTGCTTATTTTTAACACATCACCTATGGTTTGTATACAACGTGACTCCATCCGTACACGTAGAGTAGGTGAAGAGGTCATTCACTATCATGAGGAATTGCTCCGTCAGGTATTGAGCGATGCACCTCACGAGGGCTGGCAACAGATACGGATTCTTGAGGAACAAGAACAATCTATGTATCGTATATATATTAGCGAGGTGTAGGAGCTTATTCTGTAAATAAACAAATATAACGGATGCTGCAGGGACCATAATTCATTACGTCCTGTTTAGCAATAATCGGGACGAGGGCGTAATGAATTATGGCCCCTACAGCGTGTCTATTTCATGTGAAAACGAGGTAAATAAACGTTTTATAGATGGGGAAGTGTTAAGTCTTAAAGAAAGTGAGATAAGGCATGTGGCAATATCAAGAATATAGAAATGACGATAATACGGTTATGCATAATCAGTCAACAGACCCATTTATGAGAAGTGTGACGGCACCACTATCAACACCATATGTAATTAGGGAGACACGTGGGCAACGATTTCAGCGTATTACAAAAAGTGTTTTCGCAGCCATTTTTCGGAAAATCAATCAACTTATTGGTCTCGCGTTAGCTGTACTACTATTGCTCTTGTTTACACGTTTTCTCCTGAACTTTTTCGAGATTACCACCAGCGTATTTACGGGCTGGATTCATCAACTCACTGCTCCACTTGTCTATCCCTTCGAGAACCTTGTGCCTGCATTGCCCTACAATGGCTTCAGCATCGACGTGACCACGCTTGTTGCCATTGTTGTCTGGACCATTGCGATACTGCTTGTGCGTCAGTTCATTCGTGTACTTGTCGGAAAATGGTAATGCATGACTAATACGCCTGTCGTCCTATGGCAACGACCAGAACTACATTTCCCTGTACCATTTGATACTCTTTTTTTTGACGTTGATGGTGTCCTGATCGACACGCTTGCATCATTTCACGCTACCGATATTGCTGTTGCCGAATACGTTGCTGGCACATTGCACTCCCTTGATTGGGGACAACACGAGGGCAAGAAGCTGATGACGATTGCCGATGTCGATGCCTTTAAGCAGGCGGGTGGTTACAATAATGATTGGGATATGTGCTATCTGCTCGCAACACTTGCTACTGCAAGATTACGCGAATGGAAGGGAACTGTGTTGGCTGATCGTACGAGTCAGGAATGGGCTGCACTGTCGCGTGCCGCAAACTTGCAAGGACATGGTGGACGTGAGTGGGTTGACGCAACCTTTCCCGCTAGCACACGTCTCGATTATGGAAGAATTGGCGATATTTACCACGAATACTACTGGGGAGCAGCAGATATTCGTAGACGCTTCGGATATGAGCCACGCTATCTACCCACGTTTGAGGGCTTTGTACACCAAGAAAAAATGTTATATACGCCTGACCTCTTCGTACGGTTGCGACAAGTTGGGATACAGCATCTGGGCATGATTACTGGACGCGTTGGACCAGAGGTTGATAGCGCGTTAGAGCGTATGGAGGCATACAGTGGCGAGAAATGGTGGGATGTGGTCATCTCCGCCGATGTATGTCCTAAGCCCAACCCTCACGCTTTACGTTTAGCTATAGAGGCTACAGGTGAGGCTACAGGTGCGAGAGGTGGCCTCTACATTGGTGATACCGCCGATGACCTCGATCTTATTAAGAACTACCAAGCAGCAAAAACTGTGACAGAACCAAATTTCTTAGCTGCTGTCCTGGTTGTCTCTCTACATGAGGTCGAGTTATATAAGCTGCGTGGGGCTGATTTTGTGGTGCGATCAGTAGAAGACCTGCTCTGGTGCTTGCCCCAACTGTCGTAGGGACGCCGTTTACGGCGTCCGAGGACGATTTATCGTCTATGCTTGCAATTTAAGAAGATGCTGACAAGCTATCGCGCAATAAATTGCGCCTCGGACGCCGTTTACGGCGTCCCTACGAACTCAAACGATATTTATTTCATCGGCTTGAGTACAACTTTTGTCCAACCACTGTCGCGTGCGTCGAAATGCTTGTAGGCATCCACCGCATCAGTCAGTGGCAAGTTGTGCGAGACGATGAACGATGGTTTCGCCTTGCCAGCGTGAATGAGGTCGCGCAGTTGACGGTTGTAGGCTTTGACATTGGCCTGACCCGTTCCCATTGCTTGACCTTTATTGAAGAAGAGACCAATATCAAACGTGATCTCGCCTTGTTTGCTTTCCTCGTCTGGACCACCTGGGTCCTGGGGAGCGAAAACTCCCACCACACCGATTGTCCCTGTCGCCTTCACGGATTGTACGAGGTTGTTAAGCGTCATATTAGGATGCTCATGCCCCTGTACATCATGTGCTTGGAAGCCTACACACTCACATCCTCTATCGGCACCCTTGCCATCGGTCAAGTTCAGTACCTGTTCAATAGGTGAACCCTTCGAGTCGTCAATGGCAATCGCGCCAATCGACTCCGCGAGCCGTAATCGGTCAGGGAGACGGTCAACGATCATGATTTTGCTGGCACCTTTGATGGTTGCGGAATACGCCGCCATTAGCCCTACAGGTCCCGCACCATAAATGACAACGGTATCGCCGGGGCTGACATGTGCAAGCTCGGTAGAGTGCCAGCCAGTCGGGAAGATGTCGGCTAGCATCACGTAGTCGTCCTCTTTCTCCCGTGCATCCTCTGGCAGCACCAGGCAGTTGAAGTCTGCGTAGGGAACACGGAGATACTCAGCCTGACCACCACTGTATGGTCCCATGTCGGCATAGCCATAGGCGGCACCAGCTATCTTAGGATTCGGGTTGGTCGTGAGGCAGAAGCCAGTAAGTCCTCTCACACAGTTGTCACAGAAGCCGCAAGCGATGTTGAACGGGAGACACACCATGTCGCCGACCTTGATGCGGTCAACGGCGTTGCCAATCTCAATCACCTCACCAAGGTTCTCATGCCCGATTATTTTGCCCTTCTCTAAATCGGTTCGCCCCTCGTACATATGCAGGTCGGAGCCACAAATGTTGGTGCTTGTGATTCTTACGAGCACGTCAGTAGGTTTCTCAATTTTCGCGTCTGGCACGTTTTTCACGCTCACATCGCGTGGTCCGTTATACACGACAGCCTTCATACTATCCTCCTACTATGCTACTATGCATTCTTTCCAAATCAAGGGTATCATCGTATCAGAGGGACGCTCGATATTGAAAGTCGATATCTGTCCGATAGCAACCTTGAAGAGTGCTTTCTATGTGACAACTTTTAAGAATTCTGCTTGTTTCGCAGAAGTTCAATAAAAGACACGAATGAAGGTGCCAAAAAGTAGCAAGAAGTTAAAAATCTTCTTTAGATGGTGCTTTCAATAAAGTAGTCTGAGAGTGCTTTTTGTGTGATATGATTTGGCGTAGCCTAGAAGATTTGAGAAGTGAAGAACGATGAAATTTAATTCTCTTATTCCAGAATTAAGTGTTTCTGATTTTAAGAAAAGCCTCTCTTTTTACACCTTGGTCTTAAGTTTTTGTATTGAGTATCAACGTCCTGAGCGTCAGTTTGCCTTTCTCTCATATCAAGCTTGCCAGATTATGATCGAGCAAGAGAATCCTACGTGGAAAACGGGAATGCTTGAGTATCCTTATGGAAGAGGTATCAACTTCCAAATGTTAGTAACCACGATTGATGACATGCTTCAGTCACTTCACGCGCATGACTATCCTCTGTTTGTCGAGCCTGAAGAACATTGGTATCGACAAGATCAACTTCTCCTCGGATTTCGTGAATTTCTCGTCAAAGACCCTGATGGCTATGTATTACGATTTTCTCAATCATTGGGAGATAAACAGGTTGAGTAGGTATGGTAGGAGAAGGCGAAAGAGCCTATGGAGTACGATGTATCTGAAAGCAGAAAAGTCATGATACCAAGGAGGCAAAACATACATTAAGCCATCTCGATATGTATACTAGTCAACTACACACAGATTGTGTGTAGTTGACTGACGTTCTACTCAACAGGTATTGATAAAAGTATCATCTGAAAACTTCATCGTTCGTGTGCGAGAGTTGTAAGTTTATCGTCTGTCTTAGCATCGAAGCGCACTTCAAGCTTCTTTGAGAGTTAATACTCAGAGAGGTGTTTATCAAAGCGAACTGTAATTTGGTGAAACTCGTCTTCAAAGCCGGTGGTGTCGTGTGTATCCCAAAATGCAGCTTCCTCTTCAATACTTGAAAAGTCAGGAATGTGTTTAGGTTGCTCGTTGATACTTTGCTCGTTCATTTCATCCATAAGCTTATTGTATCGTTTTACAGTGGAATGTCAAGAGTTTTTTTCGAGCCAGAAGTGCTCTTTATATGTGGTGTGTTATGATGGTACTACTCTACTTTTATAGAAAAAGGAAGCTTGCTATGAGCCTTGACGCAGCATTTACTCACTTTCCCTCTTTAACTACAAACCGCTTGCATCTTCGCCAAATTCAGCCGAAGGATGCAGAAGCATTTTTTGCGATAAAATCTGATCGAGAGGTGATGGACTTTTATGGAGATGAAGTTCATCAATCTCTTGAAGAGACTCGTGCATTGATTCAACAACTCCAGGACTCGTATGATCGACGTGAAGCTCTGTTTTGGGGAATCACGCTTAAAGGCGAGGATGTCATCATCGGTTCATGCGCTTTCATTTCTTTCAATCCAGACTTTCATTATGCCGAAACTGGCTACGAAATGCATCGTGCATATTGGCGACAAGGCATTATGGCCGAAGCAATGTCTACTATTCTGACCTACGGGTTTACTGAACTTGAATTGCATCGCATTGAAGCAGCCCTTGATGATAGGAATGCGCCCTCTAAGAATCTGTTGCTCAAGCTTGGCTTCACATATGAGGGAAATTTGCGCCAGCGCTTCTTGCTTCGTGACCAGTTTTTGGACGCACATTACTTTGGATTGCTCAAAGATGAATGGTTGGAAAGGGGGAAGGAAATCGAGCAGGGGGGTAAAGGGCATGGATAGGATCGTTGCGTGACTCAGCCGAGGGTCACAGCGAGATTACGTGCTCGACTTCCTATATGTAGTGTACTCTGCAATACAACAAGCAAAGGGTGTATCAAGATAGTTCAAGGAGTGTCAAGTCGTATTGGGCGTGACACTACGGTAACTATCTTATAATCTTCTGCTTATACCTAGACGTGGCACAAGTGCAAACGCGATGAGCATACCTGCTATTAGACCACCAATGTGTGCGGTCAAGGCAATATCCGTGTTTGTCAGGCCGAAGACGAGGTTGAGTCCAATCCAGAAGAGCCAGTTGCCGATAGCTCCACGCCCAGCAACACCCAAACTTCTACGGTTAACAATGTAATACACGCCTAAAGCACCGAAGACACCGAAGATTGCGCCTGATGCTCCCACCGCGGCTCCAGTTGCAGGAGAGGTAAAAAGGAACAGAATACCACCAGCAATACCTGAAAGCAGGTAGATGACGAGATAGCGCCATTTGCCATACATGACTTCGACGGCGCGTCCAACAAAGAAAAGCGAGAGCATATTGAAGCCGATATGAATGATGTTTAGATGCAGAAACATTGCCGTAAAGAGCCGCCAATATTCACCCTGTAATACAAGCCCATTGACCTGTGCTCCCGCATTTAACACATCCGGGTATAAGGAGCTAATCGCAAACACGACCACGTTGATAGCAATGATGATATATGTGATCAGACTAGGATACTGACTGAGGGCAAAGCGAGTCCGTATGACCTGTCTCTGCATTCCGTTTGGACGCGACCATGTAGGGACGGACTCGCGTTCAACGCGTGCCTGTGGTTCTGGCTCACGAAGCTTGCCTATTGTTGAGACATCATTTTCTACGCCGTTATAGCCACCTGTATACGGTGCTGGTGTCGGATATGGTGCTGGTTCGGCGGGTGGGAATACACCATCAAAACGACCACCATAGGCGAGACGTGCAGACCGCGCACGCGCAAGGTTCGCGTCATAGTCCTGGTGACTGAGCCGTAACAGGTAGGAACGCATGGCATGCATGTATGCTATGCCAGGATTTTGAGCAATAACGGTATCGACTTTTTGTAGGGCACGATCATAGTGATGGTCGAGCAGGTCAAGCAACGCCTGTGCGATGATGCTTTCGATACCGCCTGTTGGTTGTAGTTCTTGTACGCGTTTACAGGCCATGCGCACAACGTCAAAATTGCCGAGACCAAGATTTGCCTCCGCCAATCCCAGGTGAACGGCTGGGTTCTCTGGTTCGAGTTGTGCTGCATGCGCGTAGGCAATAGCGGCTTCGCGTGCTTGCCCATGTGCCAGCGAATAATTTCCTTGCTCTATATATGTCTGTATGCTTGTTTGAGCTTCCACGAGTTACCCTCCGGTTAAATGTAGCGCGAGAACAGCCAGTGCCAGTGTCCCAAGAAGAGTCAAAAGAGCCAGGGGCCAGCGACGCGCAAGACTGTGCGTATCCACCAACGTATGTGCGAGATGTGTTGGGTACGCCGATTGAGAAACGGTTGTTTTTTGTTGTATAAGCGCTATCTTACTTGTTTTAGTTTCAGTATACAATGGTGTAAACCACCAGCCTAGCAAACAACCACTTATAAGTCCACCAATATGTGCATAATTATCGACATTTGGAATGACAAAGCCCAGGCCAAGATTTACTCCTATCACCAGGATGAGCCAGAGTAGCGCAGGAATGCCACCCCGTGGAAATGCTTGCCTGTGGACAAGTACAAAAATGCTGTACGCTCCAACAAGACCGAAAATCGCACCTGATGCTCCTACGCTAATCTCCTGAGGTGCAAAATAAAAACTTGCGATAATGCTAATGATACCAGTAATAAGATAGATCAATAGAAAGCGTGCATGCCCAACCAGTCGTTCCAGAAAGACGCCTAACACAACAAAATTGAGCATATTGAGTCCGACGTGTAGCAGGTTCGCGTGCAGAAATATTGGTGTCACAAAACGCCAATATTGTCCATGAGAAATTAACGTGTTCTCTTTCGCGCCATACGTAATCAGCACAGTAGAAAGTGCATCGTTATCTTGCTCTCGAATAGTCACTGCATTGCTTGCAATATTTGCCAGTACATCACGTAGATTGTGCGCTCCTGCTGCGAGTGCGGCCTGATAAGCTGTAAAGCACCAGATTCCAACTGTTACCAGTGTAATCAGCCAGACAGCCCAGGTGTTACCATGCCTGTATAGTGCCGTCCGATAACTGCGTTGTATTTGTTGTTGACGTGGTACAGAGATATCCCTATAGCCTTTTTCCACGTAGGCCCGCCCCTTCACACTAAGTTTGCTCTGTATTTTATACGTGTGAGGGTCATGAATGTAGCAAGAAAGAAGATATCTATCCGAGGAATGGGGGTTGCAGAGAATGCCGCATTCTCTACAACCCCCATTCCTCGGATAGATGTTACCGTACCAATCCGCTTGTGTGCAGGAACATAAGTAGACCGTTGAGGATAAACTGGATGGCAAGTGCCGCCAGCAGAATACCCAGGATGCGTGAGATAACGAGAATACCTGTACGCCCAAAGATTTTGATGATGCGCGAACTACCACGCATGACGAGCCAGCCTGCGAGCAGAGCACTCGCAATGGCGGTGCTGACCGCGAGCAGTTCTAGTGGTTTCGGTGTGGCGAGATCGACATATAGAATGGTTGTTGCGATAGTGCCAGGACCTGCAATAATTGGAATTGCCAGGGGAAACACGCTAATATCCTCGCGTGTCATTGCCTCGTCCGACTCGGCCTTTGTCTCGCGTGTACCTGATTGTCGTCCAAAGAGCATATCCACCGCGACCAGGAACAGTAAGACGCCACCAGCCATATCAAATGCATAGAGACTAATACCAAGACGGTCAAGCAGGATGCGTCCAACCAGAGCAAAAAAGGCGATAATTGCCGCGCTAAGCAGAGTTGCGCGGGTCACAATAATTTTTCGTTGTGCCTCGTTTAAATGTCCTGTGAGGCCGACAAAGACAGGTGCGAGACCAATTGGGTCAATGATCGTGAAAAAGGTCACGAATGCGCTAATCGTAAAAGTAAAGAGTGCCATAATATGAGTCCCCCATAGAATATCTCTGTAGGGGTCTAATTCCACTACACCCTGTCGGCAATACACAAATGCTGGGGTACGTTGAAATGCGTTTCAGCGTCCTCGGACATTGTGCGATGCCAACAGGGTGTAATGGAATTAGACCCCTACAATTAGGATATATTTGAAATGTGACACGCAAGGAAGGACCGATGTATTACGTCCTCGGCTGATAATGCCGAACACGGACGCGATACATCGGTCCTTACAGCTAGTATCTATAACGATTTATGTTCTAATGTTACTTCATAAGTAGCGTATTATATTCCCCTCTATTCGCCATAATTCTCGCGCCTACCGCGATAGTAGCGATGACGACGATTCCACCCGCGATAGGTGAGCGCATGCCATAAGGCTACGACGACGATGGCACCAAGCAACGATTTGAGCAGTGGTATGGGTTGTCCTGCAATAGTGAAATCGCCAGGGATTGACACTTGAATAACATGTGTGAACAGCCAGATGCCAACCAGGGCGGCAACAAACGCGCCAATAATACCGAAGGGAAGCCGCCAACCGACAAGAAACTCCGCGATAAGTCCTACGATGGCAGCGATGGCAAAGTAGATAATCTGACTAGTAGTGATAACAAAATGAATCCCTAAAAAATTTCCTTCCAATATCGGCCCAGCTGTGAGAAGGAACTGTGTCATGAGCATAAAAACCTCCCTGGATATTCTCTATCTTCAGAATTCTTGTATTGTAGGCGATAGAATGAAATTGTCAACACTAGTATAAACGTGCTTTACTCAAGAAATAAAAATCGTAGCTATGCTATGTAGTTCATCATTTTCATGCATTCCACTATTATTCTAAGCAAATACCCCATATTTCTAACAAATGTACTCACTTATTATAAGTCATGCGTGTTAAAATAGAACGCAGAACACGAATCTCTTTTTATGCGTTATAATGGATTAGCTTTTTCACTACATCTTATGAATTGGGAGGCACTTTATTATGAAGGGTGCAATTCGCAACGCAGCTATCGTGGCTGCAGTAGTCCTAGTGGTGCTTATCATCGGCATCATTTTGGCTGCCATTTTCCATGTCTTACTCGATGTCCTCTACATCTTCCTGATGCTTCTCGCGGCTCTCATGATTGTGGGATCGCTCTTACAGGCACTTTCAATCGTCGCACTCATGCGCACAATTTCGACGGTGCGTGAAGAGGTGAAGCCATTGTTAGCATCGGTACAAGAGACGGTCGGTATTGTCAAAGATACTGCTCAAACAGCCAGCCATTCCGTGAAAACAGTCAGTAATGCAGCACAACTGACAGGTGAGATCGCGCTTGCACCGAGTGTGCGTGCTGTCGCCGCCGTTGTTGCAGGCCAAGAAATGGTACGTGTCTTCCTCGGTAGAGGTCATACACGAACTCGTGCTGAGAAGCGCCGTAAGGAACAGCTAAAAGCGATAGAGACGTTTGATCGTGCTCATCCCGACGCAATCACCGCAGGTGCGCTTGGTGGCGTCAATGTAGGTGCAGGAGGCGAATAGCAATGCCTTTACTGATTTTAGCAGATAACAATCCTATTCTTGCCACAGGTGGGCAGATTGCCGCCATTGTAATTGGCCTGTATTCTCTGATCTTTATTCTTCTTACGGTTGTGTTCGGTCTTACTATGGATGTCATCTTCACGTGGGTAAGCGATAAGGCGAAACTCATAAGAATGTTGCGTCCAACCGTTGAGAGCGTCAACAAAACGTCAGAGGCAATGGTCAACGGAACGCCGCCACCAGCAAATGACAACAGGATTGTAGAAGTTGTCGCGCAGGGTCCTTCTCAAGTCCATAAACTCGATAGGCAAGTGGATCAGGTGACAGATAAGGTAGCGAATGCGGTAATCGAGTTTAGAGCACGAACAATTCAAGTGCAAACAGTGGCAAAAGCGTTTTTTACACCTAGCGTACTACGCCGTGAACTCGCCGCGCATGATGGAACGCAACTAGACTCTCATGAGAGTCCTGAAATCAAGAGTCCAGGACTACGGATGCTGATGGAAGAAAAAGTTCCAGACGCGCCCATTGTCCCTGCGGCAAGACCAGGAGGCACGGTTGAAACAACAGGTGTGACCGTCTCTCAATTGAAAAACGATGTCCCTGCTCGTTAGGTACATACAAGCATTCGGGCGTTTCCAACGAAACGCCCAACTCTATTTACTCTACTATGTGTTAAGTGGTGTTTCTGCGGGAATTTTACTCGTCCTCTACAATCTCTATCTTGTCTCATTAGGCTACAAGACCGATTTTATCGGCCTTGTTTTGTTTTCGGGCACAATAGGGGCAGGACTTGCGATTTTCCCAGCAGGGATATGTGTTGACCGCTTTGGCGGAAAAATCGTGCTGATCGTCATGACGTTGCTCATAGGGGCTATCGGAGCAGGACAAATTCTTTTTCGTCAACCATTGCCGCTTCTAGTAACGGGCTTCGTGGCGGGTGTCATCACTGCTTTCTTTCTTGTAGTCAATGCACCATATCTTACTACAAATAGTACGCCAGAGGAACGTCCACAACTTTTCAGCCTCAACATCGTTGTGCAACTGGGAACAACGGTCCTAGGCGAGGTTCTAGGTGGAGCGTTGCCACAATGGTTGCGTAATATTCCAACGTTGATGGCTCCCTTGCCTCCACAAATACACTGGTTGTTGGCAGAACAAAGTGTTGCACGTTCGTATCAGCTATCATTGCTTGCTGCTGGACTCATTGCGGTTCCAAGCCTCATTCCTCTATTTCTCATGAGCGATGATAGAAAGCCCCTGTACGGGTCTGCTTCAGCACACCCTCGCACCAATCTTTCCATTACAATCAACAAATTCATCAAGACATTCCGTAGGGGCCTTAATTCATTACGCCCTCGTCCCAGTGATCAATCGCAATCAGGGCGTAATGAATCAAGGCCCCTACAGTTAATGTCGCGTGGAATTGCTAGCCCGTTTTCTGCGTTGTTGCTGGCCTGGATTCTTGTTGGTTTGGGAGCGGGTCTCTTCATTCCATATTTCAATGTCTATTTTGTGCAGCATCTTGGCGCATCGTCGGCCCTATTCGGTCTGATTGATGGTGGCGCGAACGGTATCAACGCGTTGTTGACACTTGTTGCACCTTTGCTCGCGTTGCGCTTTGGCAAAATCAACACGGTTGTGTACACACGACTGATAAGCATTCCGCTCCTGCTAGTATTCGGGTTTACAAGTGTACTCCCTCTTGCCGCGTTGCTCTATCTTTTTCGACAGGGAGCAATGGACATGTCCAATGGCGTCTTCCAGGTGTACTCTATGGAGGCTGTACCAGTGCAGAGACGCGGTGTGGCAAATAGTGGCTACCAATCAGCCATGCAAGTCTCCTGGGCCGTTACAACACCGCTAGGAGGCTTATTGATAGCTCATGTGGGCTATACACCAGTATTTATTGCTGGTGCTGTATTATATCTTGCTGCTGTTGTCTTATTGTTAGTTAGATTTGGAGAGACAGATAAAACGTCTGTAGGGGTCTAATTCATTAGACCCCTACAGACGTTTGCGAAACATCAATATTCTATTTTTTCAGAATTTTGATGAAGATGATAGTCAATTCGTACAGGATCGACATTGATGCGCCAAGAATAACAGGACTGTATGGGTCCGCTCCTGGAATAACAACTGTTGCTGCAATCCACATACCTACATGAACAGGAGCACGTTTCGCTTGTAAAGTCTTTGACGTGATGATATCAATGTATGCCAAAAACGTGAGTACGAGGGGCATCTCAAAGATAACACCGAAGGCCAGGATAAAGAACGAAATGAAGCCAAAGTAACTGCTCGCCGTAAGAATTTCCGTGAACTGCTCACCACCGAACGTCACGAGAAACTCTACAGGATACTTCAGTACGAAGTAACCAAGCGAGATCCCTGCTAGGAAGAGAATAATGCCGATAAAGATGAATGGTACGGCATACTTTTTCTCTTTCTCATATAAACCGGGCGAGACAAAGGCCCATGTCTGATATAGAAGTACAGGCAATGCTACGACGAGACCAGCCGCAATCGAGACCATTAAGAAGACGGTAAAGCTCTCCGTAATGCCAGTCATGTATAGTCTCTGGTGGTTCAGAGGCAGTGGTTGCTCAAGGAAGCTAACAATGTATCCTCGAAAGAAAAACGCCACTGTTGCACCGACTGCAATAGCGATCAACGATTTGAAGATGCGCCAGCGTAGTTCTTCCAAGTGATCCATCAGGGACATGCCTGACTCATCGCCCTCATCCTCCGGCTCTGGTGAGTAGCCGTCGAATGAGAGCATTGCGTCTTGTTTATCTACGTTACCAGTTGCCATATCTACTCTCCAAAGTGATAGTAGTCAGCACTAGTCAATCTTGACTTCGTTGTGGCTAACCTCACTGATTGGGGTTTCTACAACATGGTGGCTGGCATTTTCGCGCTCAATTGCTTCGTAGTTCAAAGCAGCAGGAGTTGCTCTTGGCTCGTCCTCTTTTTCCTTGCCCATCTCACTGATGCCTTTGCGGAACTCTGTGACGGTTTTACCAATCGAGCGACCCATTTCCGGCAATTTCTTTGGTCCGAAGACGAGTAGGGCAACAACGAGGATAACGATTAACTCTGGTCCGTGTCCAATTCCAAACATGATAGGTGTCCTTTCTTAACGTCCGTGGCGTTCTATGTGTATCAATCTCTACACTCTACTACGATATTCTATGATAAATGGATGTCTTCTTCATTATATTCCGATGATACTCCTGTACGGGTCTGCTTTAGCACACCCTCTCGCAAATGCTAAAAGGGTGTGCTAAAGCAGACCCGTACAGGAGTTGGTGATTATGGCATCGCCGCGTT
>CAXUHF010000066.1:0-18906 GCA_964250765.1 uncultured Ktedonobacteraceae bacterium
GATTTATCGCGTCCTCGTCGGCATCTGATCGCCGAGAGGACGCGATAAATCGGTCCCTACATTATTTCGAGCCGAAGTGTTGCATATGGGCGCGTTCTTGTTCGAGCGCATTGGGTGGAAAATGCTTTTCGCCTCCGATAACGCGAGCATCGAGCGTAAGTTGGGCTGCCTCTTCCATGATGACGATGAGTTGCGCGGTTGCCACTGCATCTTGACTAAATGCCAGCAGGCCATGATTTGCGAGCAGAACGGCAGGAACCGTTGGATGCTGGCGTAGTTGCTCAGTGATATAGGCAACGGCTTCCTGTGAGCCGCGTGGTGCCCATGCTGCAACTGGCACCTCTTCGGTAATACTGAAACGTAGGAATGCCTCGTACACGCATGGAAGCGGGAGATGAGCTAAGGCGAAACTAGTCGCACGAGGCGAATGCGTATGAATGACCGCGTTGACCTCTGGTCGCTCTTGATAGACACACGAATGCATACCCACAATTTCGCGTGTCGAGGCGTCGAGAGTTCCTTCAATAACCTCGCCATCAAAGGTAACAACCACCAATTGTGCAACCGTGAGATGAGCGATATGGCTCACAGATGTCAGAAGCATTTGCCCCGCTTCAGGCAAGCGAGCACTCATATTTCCATGTCCACTATGCGACAACACGCCCGCCTGCACAAGGTTTTGCGCAGCCTGCACAATCTGTTCTCTCTGTGTTCGATAGCTTATGTCTGTCATGTTCTTTCTCCTCGATCAATCAAGTTGTCATTAGTGTAATAGAATAAGACTTCCTACAATCGGTGTATCTGTGTTATTTTGTGAAATCGCACAACAACGGTTCCTATAACACGACGAAGATATTGATGGTAAGCATGACAATACAAATTCCGATTGTGGCAACCAACACCTGTGCGTCAAAGCGTTCAAAAGTAAGTACATGTAATGTGCTACGCTTCCAACCCGGACGACTACCAAAGCAGCGCGCATCCATTGCCACGCTTAACACTTGCGCTCTCTTGAAGCCGCTTACAAACAGAGGCACAAAGAGCGGAGCGAGTTTGAGCGTGCGCTGAATTACATTCCCCTCGTCGAAGCGCACGCCACGCGCGGTTTGTGCTTTCACTAAACGTTCTATTTCAGCGATGAAAATTGGTACAAACTTGAAGGCAATCACTAGCACCATGATGAACGCATTGACAGGTATCTTGATGCGTTGTAGTGGAGAGAGCAATGCCTGCAAGCCACTTGTGAGGTCCACCAGTGATGTTGTGAACGTTAGCATCGAGGTAACATAATAGAGAAAAAATAGGCGTACTGTTCCCAGTAACGCGCTGATAATTCCGCTCCATGACACCGAAAAAATACCCCACTGCCAGAGTAGCGGCGTATGAACAGGAGGTGTATAAAAGAGTACCGTTACGAAAAAAAAGAAAATAATGAATGGAATGAACGGTCTGAAGCCACGTAGCACATACGAGATGGGCAAGCGTGACACCCGTTGTACGAGCACACAAAACAGCAGGAAGGCCGCGAACGCAACAAAACTGCTGACAATCGAAACAAAGACAATCAATAGCACCGCACAAAACAACTTTGTGCGTGGGTCCATGCGCGTCAACGACGAACTATTATTGACGTATTGACCAAAGGTCATATCACGTGTAAGTTCAATCATACGGTCTCGGTATTCTTTTCTTGTAGAAGCATATGCCCCAATTCACCTTCGAGTTCCGCCAAAGTAAGTATATCTGTGCGAAGCGTAGGCAACGCGTCCTGTAGCGTCAAGGCTATACGGGCAGCCTCTGGTAGCGTAATGTCTAACGCCTGTAGATGGTCTGCATGAGCAAGTAGGTCGCGTGGTCCTCCGCTTATAATAAGTTGTCCCTGATCGAGGACATGAATGATGTCGGCTATTTCGATAACATCCTCCAAACTACTAGAGACATACACAATCGTTAGTTCACCTCGTTGCTTGAGTTCTGCAATCAGGTGCAACAATTCGCTCCGTCCACGCGGGTCTAATCCTGCCATTGGCTCGTCGAAGATAATTGCCTGTGGCTGCAATGCCAGCACACCGGCAATGGCAACACGGCGTTTTTGTCCACCACTGAGTGCGTAGGTGTAGCGCGAACGAAAGTCCTCATAGGGCAGTCCCACGGCTTCAAGTGACTCTTGCACGAGACGCCGCGACTCTGCGAGTGGAGTATGTTTGCGCCGCAGCCCAAACGAGACATCCTTACCAACCGTTTCCTCAAATATCTGTGACTCTGGCGATTGAAAGACGACCCCAACCTGCGAACGAATGCGCTCAATCTTAAACACGCTATTGGCTATATCGTCGCCCTCAAACAACATCTTACCCGTCGTTGGTTTGATAAGACAAGCCAATAAGTCTACAACCGTTGATTTACCAGCATTCGTTGCTCCAACCAGTGCAGTTGTGCGACCTTTTGGAATGATAAGCGACAAATCGTGTAATGCCTCCTGCGCAAGCGGAGTATTTCGCAAATAGGTATACGATACATTCTGTAGTTCAAAGGTTGAAGGTTGGACTGGTGAAGGTATATCCTTCGGTGGAAACAGGGAGACCGCAAGAGTCTCCCCTACATGTTCATCCTTCCCTACGTGTAGGAAGGACCCCACTTTTACCCTATCGCGCAAATGTTCAGCAGAGAGCAACACCTCTTGTGACATGTCCCAACCTTGTGTGTGCAATTGCTGACCCAGACGTGTCACCATCGGCACCGCCAATCCAATAGCTTGCAATTCGTCCGAGCGTGCAAAGATTGCTGCAGGTGCGTCGTCCATCACAACACGTCCGGCGTCCATCACGATTACACGGTCAAAGCTGGCAACCTCATACATATAGTGCGTGATATGGATAACGGTGATGCTCCGTTCACGTGCCAAACGTTGTACCGTTTCAAGCAAATGACGCGCTGTTTGGCCTGAAATCATCGTTGTTGGCTCATCCAGAATAAGGTAGTGTGGACGCATCGCTAGCACGCCAGCAACAGCGACGCGCTGCTTTTGCCCCACGGACAATTCGCTAATCGCCATCTGTGCATATGCTTCAAGGCCAAGCAATGCAATTGCCTCGTCTACCCGTTCCTGAATTTCAAAGCGTGGCAAGCCGATATTCTCTGGTCCAAACGCAATATCGTCAAGCACGGTGCTAGCAACAAGTTGATCGTCTGGATTTTGAAATACCACGCCCACACGCTGCCGAATAGTCCACAGGTCTTCACCATGTGTGGTTGTATTTAGACCGTCAATCAAAATCGAACCATCGGTAGGCTGAAGAATGGCGGCAAGCAGTTTAGCAAGCGTACTCTTCCCCGAACCGTTATGCCCGATGACCGCGATTGTCTCACCTTCCTGAAATTGCAGAGAGACATTGCGAAGCGCAGGAGGAGCATCCTGTTCCCCCTGCGCACTATAGTTAAACGTAACGTCGCGTACTTCGAGCATGGCTAGTACGGGAGTTCGCTACGTGGTTTCGTGTCGGGTGCGCGAACCACGCGAGTTTCAATGATGTAAAAGACACGCGCCAGGATTACAATCAGAATAGCAGCGATCACTGCCTCAAAAATAGACTGTACAAGCACAAGCGGAATAATTACCTTTGCGGGAAAGTAGCCTCGTATAATCAATGCAGCAACGACAAGAATGGTATTTGTCGCCGAGCCAACGAAACCAGCCGCTGCTGCTGCGAGATCACGATTTGTTCTACGTAGAGCCGCGAAGGTTGCCCATGCGGTCAGCCCAATAAAGAGGCGCGGAAGAATAGCCACGATCGGATCTTTGAAAAATGGCACGGTAGCACGGAAGAAACTCAGGATACCGAAGATCAGACCACAGATGATGCCCACAATGGGACCCGCAATGATACCACCAAGAATTGTTGGAATGTGCTCAGTCGTCGCGCTCCCTATGGCATTTGGTAGAGGAATAAAACCAATTCCTGGTACGACGCCCAAGATAATAGTGATCGCAGCAAGCACACCTGCGATAGCAATGCGCTCAGTGGTAAGAGTCCAAGGTCCAACCGTGGACGATGAACGGGCAATAGGCTTGCTCAAAGCAAAACCTCCTTTGTGACCGACGAAACGGACTCTGTTCGTTGAGGAGAACAGGTACAACATATACAGGTTCGTCTAGCAGTGAACGTCCGCTACAATGTACCTAGAGTATACGGACGCTATTATGCGCTGTCAAGGGAACATCTCAAATCATAAAATTAAATCATCAAAATGATAATAATTAAGAATGTATAAGAGATGTTTTAGCGATAAAGAGGTTGACAGCATTCTTGCCAAGCTTTTATACTTTGATTACTTGTTGTCGTCGTCAATACATTAGCAAGAGGAGATGGCACTCTATGACAGACAATGCTGAAGATGCTGCAAAGCGAGAAGAGCAAGCACTACAAGCGGTATTTGAGATACCTTTTGTGGATGCGCTTTTTGGGCGAAGGTCGCGTCGTTTCTTTCGCGGTGCCACCATTCCCGATGGACCCTTGGCCTATACATCACGCCATGCACCCTTGCCCTTGTCAGAACTTGAACGAGCACTTATTCTGACTGCCGTTGGTGGCAACACTGGCTGGCACCATTCTATCACGCGCCACGAACGCTATGCTCCTCACCTATCTAATTATCCAGGAGCAGCCGGTGGACGTACCTTTCCCTCGGCAGCAGGTTTTCACACCAGCGAAACCTTCTTCACCGATGATAGCGGCACATACATTTTTCAGACACGCGATGCACCTGCGCTCGTTGAACGCGCCCCCGACGGCTCTGTCAATCCAGTTGAGGTCATCAAGGCCAATCAAGAGCGTGTTCGCAAGTTGTCTGATAAGCGCATCTATGTGCCAGCAAAAGAGCCGTACATGGAAGGGCATAACACATGGGTTGCTAACCGTCCAGGCTCGTTGCTCGTCATTCCCACAGGTGATGTTGCACAACACGCTATCGCCAATCTATGCTTCTTCACACAAAACGGTTTCTGTATTTATGACGACGTAAACCGACGACCCATTCCAGGACTAGAAGCGTTCGCTGATATTGTCGATGTCGAAAATCCGCTGCCCCTGACGTTTCTTGACCAGTATTCTCTTACCGAATGTACCGCCGAACTCTCAACTGCCGCCTATGCGGGTGCGTTAATGCAACAAGCGGCAGGTCTTGGTGGTTGGATGTTTAACGGTATTGACCGTCTCACTATACTCGGTGCAAGCGGCGATCCCGATGTTCCTGGTCTCGGCTTTCGCTATGATACAGATGAACGTTGGGCATTGCCAAACCCAACAGGATTGGAAGGCGTATTCGAGGGCTATTGTCCTCCCCATTACCCAAACATGCGGGCGGCGGTTGACGCCTTCACAGAACGCAAATTTGGTGCTGGTGGCCCCTTCAACTCCGAGACTCCTGGTCCGTGGAAAGAGAGTAGCAAGGTACGTGGTAGTGCACTTGCCCATGATGAGAAGTTTCGTGCCTGTGTCGCGTTGCAAGCGCAGTACGCCTATGATACGTTCGGTAAGTTCCCCGCGACGGTACCAACCATCTTCGTCTTGATGTATCTGCAAACGCATCACCTGGACCTGGAATACTATAACGATCTGTTCATTCCCGGTGCCTACCTGCAAACTCATGCCGATCATCTTGCACGTTGGCATGGTATTGAAGAGTTATAGTGGCATAACCAATTGTCGTGAAGATTCCGTTTACGAGCGAGGGGTTAGCACCGCGCTAAACCCTTGCCACATACTGAGAAACATACTATGTGACATGCGCTGGAAGTTGGCGGGTGAAGAGTCTGCAATATACACATTCTGGTCATCACCACCACGTACCACAAAGATATGACCGCCGGGATAATAATAACTGTCGCGTACACCCACAATGACTGGCGTACCTTTGTTACCAAGTGCGATGATATCTTGAAGAGTTCGTGTATGATTTGCGCTCGTGTCAAAGCCATAATAGGAGGCGGTCATAGCGATGCCTTCTTCGCGTAATAAACCGAGATTTACGTCCCACACTCCCAAGTTTTGTTCTTCCTGTAACACATCACCCGCAATAAGGTGTCGTCCATAAGAGTTCATTACCATTGTCAAAGCGATGCCAGAGCAAGATGAATAAGACCATGTTTGCCATTGGTAGTCTGAACGATACTGCGAACGTGCAGATGAGTCTATACGTACAAGTCGCGTGCTTGCTCCTCCTGGTAGAACAGAAATTGGCGTAGCATGTGCAGTTGTTTGTCCATCGCTTGCTTGTGAGGCACTCAAAAAGGTAACGCCAATACCATTGCTCAATGTACGCAGCCCACCTTCAGTGAGACCATCTTGTAAGAAAAGAGCAAGAAATACCATGACTAAAAACCCAAGTGAGACAAGTGTGCGACGCCGTGTATACCAAGAAGTTGGGAGCGAAATAGGAGGAATATATGCAGACTTTCCTACCTGAGAAAGAGGATACGTCATAGCAGAAGTTTGTTGCAAAAACATTTTCTTGTGCCGAAGATGTTCACGCCACCCACCAATAGCGAAGCCTGTCACGATGGCGACCATAAGCACAAGCAGTAGGGCCGTAACGACGGCGGACAACATACGCTACCCTCACATACGAATTTTTCTCTATCTGTATCTTCCTGATTACTATAACGTATGCCACTGGGAAGTTGCCTTATTTGCGCAGAAAACTACCCAATAGGGCTATGCTTCTGCTAAAGATAGTTAGAAGTGAGGAGTAATGACTGACAAGCATCTTGCAGAACATGATGAAGTTGTCTACAATATGCAAAAAGAGGTAAGAGCATGTTCTACATAGGGTGTCCAGCGTGGGGCTATAAAGAGTGGGTAGGGCACGATAATTTCTTTCCACCGAAGACTCCTGCAAGCGATTTTTTACGACTCTACAGTAGGAAACTTTCAACTGTCGAAGGAAACACCACGTTTTATGCGATCCCGTCGGTGGACACGGTTGTGCGCTGGCAACATGAGACGCCTGAGACATTTCGCTTTTGTCCCAAGATTCCGCGTAGCATCAGCCATGAGCCGCGTATAGATACGCACAAAGACGACACGCTTGCATTTGTAGAGCGAATGCGACACTTTGGTACACGCTTAGGGCCAATATTTCTGCAACTTCCACCAGCGTTTTCACCCAGTCAACTACCTACCTTAGAGACATTTCTTGCCTTCTGGCCTCAAAATATACGACTTGCCGTTGAAGTACGCCATCCGAACTTCTACACGGAGAAGGATGCCGAAATGTTGAACAATATGCTTCGCCAATATAACGTGGCACGAGTACTCATGGATACACGTCCAATCCGTACAGGAACAGAGCAAGAGCAACATATGCTTCAGGCGCGTGAGCGTAAGCCAAACCTACCACTTCAGATTGTCACAACAACGGATTTTGCCTTTGTGCGCTATATTGGGCATCCAAAAATGGAAGTAAACGCACCATTTCTTGACCAATGGGTACAACAGTGTAAGCAGTGGCTTACACAAGAATTGACGCTTTACGTGTTTTGCCACTGTCCTTTTGAAGAACACTCGCCAAACATTTGTTTGGAACTGTACAATCGTCTTACAAAGACGATTTCTCTTCCTGCATTACCTTGGCAGGAAGAGAAAGCTGATAAGGAGGAACTTGAGCAGGGACATCTGTTTTGAGCACTGACGACGATGCAGAAACAGATGAAGAAGGAGAGACAAGAGCACTCTTTGTTCTTCCTGTTCCTCGTTTCGACACATACGGTGTTGATGCAATAACTTTTTCGTAGACAGAGAAATACTGCTCTGCCATTGCTTTTACGGAGAAGTTTTGTAGTACATAGTCGCGTACAGCAAAACGGTCAAATTCTCCAATCTGTGGAATGCGCTCTACCATCTCCTCTAATGTGTTCACGAGAAAGCCAGTTTTTCCCTCTGCTACGATTTCGGGTGCCGCTCCACGTGCAAACGAAATGACGGGGCAACCTACAGCCATAGCCTCAATCATCACCATACCGAATGGCTCTTCCCATTGAATAGGGTTGAGAAAACCATGTGCTTTACTGAGCAAACTAATCTTCTGCCTTGTATTAACCGGACCAACATATGTAATTTGCTGTCCGTCTATGTGAGGTTTTATTTGGTCTTCAAAATAGGCCACTGATGCCGAGACATGCTTATCGACAATGCCCGCAAGCACCAACGAGGCACCGGCTTGCTGAACTGCTCGGATCGCTAGATGTGCACCTTTTTCCGGGACAAAACGCCCTAACCAGACAAAACAATCATCCGGCTTTTTTACAGTATGCTTGAAGAAGTGCATGGGAAGGCCATGATGTACCACGCCAACAAAATTGAGTGGATATGGCACATCCTTGCGAGCATTCTCACTAATCGCAACCATAGGAGTTGAAAGAAACCACTCTTTGAAAAACTCGTCGGCATCGCCTGTCCATGATTGCACTCGATCAAAAGGGAAGCGGCTATGCAGTGTTGTCACATGCGGCGTCTTAAGAGCAACCGTTAGTGGAAACAGGTACATGTCTGAACTTGAGGAGAGATGCATGTGAACAATATCAAAATCGTGTGCTTTTATATATTCTACAGATTTATATAGATGATAATATGCTTTGAGATGTCCTGACCAAGGTATGCCTGAATCAAGAAGTGACTGAGGGAAAAACGAGACAAGCCGTGCTTTTGTGCTTGCATCACCGGGAGCTAACAGTGTCACGTCGTGTCCTTCGGCTACTTGTTCCTCTATAAGATTAGCAATGACAGCTTCTGTACCACCATAGTTTTTAGGTGGGATACGTATCCAGGGGGGTGCAATATGTGCTATTTTCATAGATATCCTTCTACATGAAGGGCCTAACGCAGCAGAGCCTTTCATGTACTTCTTCCATAAAGTAAAAGAACCCTCTCTTATCAACACGGCAGAAGCTACTAGAAAGTTTCTGTACCTCGCGATATCTACTGCTCTGCCAAAAACAAGAAAGGTCTCCGCTCTATTCTTGCGAATAGATAGCGAAGACCTTTCTCAGGACCAGAGAAGGAAGGAGAAGGGTATCTGCGTCTCTACTTCCTTACTGAAGAAAATCTATTGTAATAGCGCGTAAGTTGTAAAAGGTTGTGGTACCCACTCCAAGGTTTTAGAGTCGTAGAAGTTGCGACGATCTGAAGTGGAATCGCATACCTGCTGCTTCTACGCCATCCCCCCCTTCAACCCGGTACCACAATAGAATACGTCATGCCAGATAAAGTGGATTACTGTTTTTCCAATATACGTAAAAGATTATTTCTCTTGACTTTTGGACACTCCAATGGCTATACTCAGGGCGGGTACAGTACTTTCTTTGGGAGAATACACACGTCCTTAGAAACGGATCGATGAAGGAGGACCCCTATGGACCCTGCCCCTAGTAGTGACAGGCGCCAACATCTTTCCGTGGCACACATGCTTGTGACTTGATAGCCCTATTGTGTCTTGCTATCACCTCGCCTCTCGCTTTTGCTACGGAATATACAACATTACCGTGCGAGATGTGCGAGGAATTTTTCTGACCATTCTGGAATAATCAGAAATGCAGTTTTTATTCCTCTCGTACCTCTCCTATCACATCTACCTATGTGCACTCTGTGTGGCTATATAAAGCCAAGCTGTAGCTTGTACACGTCTGTCGCATATGGGAAACACTCAAGAACAGGAGACGCTATGAGTCTATTCATATTTAGCCAGATGATAGGGAAGCCAATTTTTGACCCCAATCGGGAAAAAGTGGCTGTCCTGAAAGACATCGTGGTCTATATTAATCCCGCTGAAGGCAAGAGCGAAGAAACTTATCCCTCGCTTGCTGGAGTGCTAGCTCACACAGCAAAACGTGATATCTGGCTTCCTGCTCGTCAAATAGCCGCGTTTGAAGAGCACGGCATCACCTTATCCTCGACCAAGATCGACCTGGAACACTTTCTGCGCCGTGATGGAGAGATATTGCTAGGAAAAGATGTACTCGATAAGCAGCTCGTCGATGTTGAGGGACGACGCGTCGTGCGAGTCAATGACTTGGCATTAGGACAAGTGCCTGGGGAGACACTTCTGCGCTTGCTCGCTGTTGATGTTTCATTTCGCGCGCTCTCACGCCGTATTCTTATGTCTATAAGTGGAGCGCATCCACAGCGAAGCGAACGGCTGCTTGATTGGGCAAACGTTCAATACTTTGCAAGTAATGCACCTGCCGTTCAGCTTGAAGTATCACATTCACGGCTGGGAAAACTCCATCCGGCAGACCTCGCACGTATCCTGGACGAACTCTCTTATCAACAGCGCGATGAGGTCGTTCGTGGCTTGGATGATGCACTTGTTGCCGACGCACTAGAGGAACTCGATTCCGATGATGCGGCGGATATCCTCGAAAAGATTGACGATGAGCGGGCGTCAGATATTCTCGAAGAGATGCACCCGGATATGGCTGCTGATGTTATGGCAGACCTCGATGAAGATAGAGCAGAAGTACTTTTAAGCTTGATGGACCGCGAGGAGTCCGATGACCTGCGAGAACTGCTTGCTTATCCTGAAGATAGTGCAGGGGGCGTTATGACAAATGAGTTCTTACTCTTGCCTGCCTCTTTAGAAGCCGCACAAGCACTCCGCACTATTCGCGCGATGGAAGAGCAACCTGAGTTCGCGGACTATCTGTACGTGGCTGAGCCAGGGACCGAGCGCGTGATAGGTGCCGTTTCTCTACGCGATGTCGTTTTTCATCCAGACCGCACAATAACATTAGAGCACCTGATGGAGCGGGATATCGTAAGCGTGCATCCGACGACGGACGCCAAAGAAGCTGCTGCATTGCTTTCCACCTATAGCCTTCGTGCGATTCCTGTCATTGATGAGCAGGGTATCATCCTTGGCATTATCACCTTCGACGATGCCCTTGATATACTCTTGCCCGATGATTTACGTGAGCGTATTGGTCATCTCTTTTTCTATCGTCGTCGCCGTACAGCACGGTCTGAAACACCACAGGAAGCTCGATAGCGTTCAGAAGCAAGAAACGAGGTCACTATGGCACAAAGTCCACGGAAAGATATCGAAAAGATGGCAATACCTGCTTCTGAAGCAATACACAAAGAGAGTGGAACACTACCACGTTCCCGTATACGCCGACGTTCGCGATGGCTTATCTATCTCAGCATTCTGGGTCCAGGACTGGTTGCCGCAAGTGCGGGCAACGATGCAGGGGGCATCTACACCTATAGCACAATGGGGTCACAATTTGGTTATTCGATGATTTGGGTCATGGTCGTCCTGACTGTAGGCATGGGCATCGTGCAAGAGATGTGCACACGCATGGGAGCGGTAACAGGAAAAGGGTTATCAGACCTCATTCGGGAAAACTTTCCCATTCGGCTCACTGCACTCGTTATGCTTTCATTTCTACTCGCCAACGGTGGCGTGATTGTCACTGAATTTATCGGCATCGTGACAGCACTCAAACTCTTCAATGTGCCAGCCTATATTAGTGCGCCTGCTGCAGGCATTCTCCTATGGTTGTTGGTGGTACGCGGTTCGTATGCACGGGTCGAAAAAGTCTTTTTAGCGTTGACGTTGGTTTTTATTGCCTATATCATTGCTGCATTCATGGCTCATCCCAACTGGGGACAGGTGGCATTTGGCACCGTTGTACCAACACTACAAACAAATGGTGCCTTCCTTTTGACACTTATCGCGGCTGTAGGCACAACGATCAGTCCCTACATGCAAATCTATGTGCAAAGTGCTGTCGTCGAACGAGGCGCAAATATGCGCGAGTACAATAACGAACGTATTGATGTGTATAGTGCTGCCATCTTCTCCAATCTGGTCGCTGCATTTATCATCATCGCAACAGCTGCAACACTCTTTGCACATAGTGGAGGGAAGGGTGTTGCCTTGGCATCTGCCGCCGATGCCGCCCTTGCATTAGCACCATTTCTGGGCAGATTTGCTACCGATGCATTCGCAATAGGTCTGCTCGGTGCCTCCTTTCTAGCGGCAGGAGTGCTACCGCTCTCGACCTGTTACTCGATCACAGAAGCACTGGGACTAGAGAATGGTGTAAACAAACGTCTGAAAGAAGCACCGGTCTTTTGGGGACTCTTTACCGGGCTGATTATCGTGGGCGTCGTGATTTCAATGGTGCCAAATTTGCCAGTTGTTCCGGTCCTGCTAAATCTCTATCTGCTCAATGGTATCTTACTACCCATCATTTTGTTCTCGATTTTAGCTCTGGTCAATAACAAACGCTTGATGGGAAAGTATACGAATGGACCCATTTTCAACATTCTGGCCTACGGTTTGGCAATTATAGTAAGTGTACTTGGCATAGCATATGTCATTATTCAAGTGCTGGGCTTATTTAGTATTCAAGTACTGAATTGACATGTACAGTCGCACACAAATTTCTTAATAGCTTGACTTCTCTTGTGTGATGTGCAATTATTAACATTATTTGACGATATTAGGGAGGGGAAATTCCCGCTTTTCCATCTGCTCAAATGCGTTTCGTAGTGAAAGTGGGAGCGGATGAGGGCGACCCGTTTGGTAGTTACACCAAACCATAACGGAACGTCCAGTGGCAAAGACACGTTCCGAATCCTGTACATCGCGTATTTGTTGTTCCATGACAAAACTTGTACGACCCACGCTCGCCACACGCACACCAACTTCCACGCGGTCTGAGCGTACAAGTGGAAGTTCATAGGTGCACGTCACCTCTTTCACGAGAAGCCCATAGTGACTGCCACGTGATCCGGTTTGAATACGAGGATTGTGAGGAGATTGTGAAACAATACTTTCTACCTGCTGATGCTCTTCTTGAGAAGGCCACTGTTGTAACCAGGGATCAAGCCGATCAAAGTAATAACTTCTTGCTTCTTCATAATAGGTGAAGTAGACGGTATTATTCACGTGAGCAAGCGGGTCCAAATCACGGAAGCGGATATGGATAGGATACCAACAAGGAAATAGTGTACTCATAAAACGTTGTATGCTCCTGTCACAAATGATAGATGTATCCACCTACATAATATCAGAAGCAGGAGAGAAGCGACAACTCTATAGAATAATATATGTATGTATGACTGAATACTTTATCTTGTGCTCTCTCTATTTCATTACGCTATACCAAAACATAATCTATTTGACCCTACAGTACGTACTGTAATCAGGATATTAGAGAAGAAGGGTATGATGCAGAGATTTACTCAGGGTGGCGATAACGATAATAACGAAGAGATTAGCGATGAAATGCTCATTCACGCAATTGCGAGTGGAGCAGTTTGGGCAATGGATCCACTCTATGAGCGTTATAGTCGCATTCTCTACTCTATCGTGTACCGCATGGTCTCAGACCATCAGATAGCAGAAGACCTGTTACAGGACGCATTTCTATCAGTATGGAAGCGTGCAACATCCTATTCGCCACAATCAGGTGCAGTTCGTAGTTGGCTTGTCTCCATTGCACACCATCGTGCGATTGACTATTTACGTGGAGTGCGAAGACGTGCAGTCCTCAAAGAGGCAACATGGGAAGAAGTTGAGCGCGATGAGCGCACAGCACAACCCGATGCCGAGGAAGGTGCGTTAAAGTCTATTCAAAGTGAACAAGTGCGTGCAGCATTGATGAAGCTACCAACTGAACAGCGTATGGTCATCGAGCTAGCCTATTTTCAGGGATGGACACATTCAGAGATCGCTGAAGGTTGTCAGATACCTCTTGGTACCGTGAAAGCCCGTATGCGCCTCGGCGTCATACATTTGAGACGCGTGCTTGCACAAATGGGCATAACTGAATTGTAGCAACAATAAGCACATGTATTATTTCAAAATCCTCTTCTTACAAATTTCGCTTTAGCCTATTGTTGTAATATATTTTTTCTTTTCTATTATCGAAAATAGGGACTTCTCCTAATAGACGCTTCTAAAAAAATAGTTTATGCTATATCTATCTATTCTAGTATCATGGCGTAGTCAGCAGGGAGACCGCAAGGGTCTCCCCTACATATAGGGATGAAGGGAATATGTAGGGGAAACCCTTGCGGTCTCCAATCCACCATATGTAACATCTTTCCTTCTTTTGGAGCCGATTTTTATGCGTATACGTCCATTTTTCTGGTGTCTATTAGCTTTCGTATGCATTAGTACGATTGCCTTTGCAGCAACCTATCAAACACATACAGCGAATGTCCTACGAGTGCGCTTTGTGCAACCACACATTGTATCCAACAAGCCTGCGCTACTAGAAGTATCGCTCATGGATACACAGGGTCTCCCCATTGAGTATGCACATATATCCTCACATGCGCATATGACCACTATGGTGATGCCAACACAGCAAATCAGTATTAAATCATTGGGACAAGGACAGTATATGGTACAAATGTATCTTTCTATGGCAGGTTCCTGGGCTATCGACCTGCAAGCACAGGCAGAGGGATTTTTGCCCTCACAACAAAGCCTTTGCGTACAGGTTGAATGATGTAGAGATGAAAAGAAAATACTTCCAACTCTCACTTTTTGAAAAGGTCATCCTTGGCAATAGTATACTTCTCGTGAGTGAAGCACTAGCGGGTCTCTGGGTAACGAGTCACAGTCTTGAAACGCATCATTATCTTATTGACACGAGCTTTATCGTTGTTGCTACACTCCTCATTCTCTTAACGAACACGCTCTTGTTGCGCGCAAGTTTTCGACCACTCTTTACCCTCCTAACAACGATTCGAGAGATCAGCAAAGGGAAGACGGACGCACGTGCAAACCTTGTTGCTTCAGACTCAGAAGTTGGTGAGTTGGCACATGCCTTTAATACGATGCTTGATAAGCTCGAAGCAGCTCGACGCGAGCAGACGATGTTGATTATACAGGCACAGGAAGAGGAACAACGCCGCATCGCCCTTGAATTGCATGACGAAGCTGGTCAGAATCTTACAGCCTTGCTTATCCATACAGAACTCTTACATCAACGTATACAAGCTTTCCCTACCACCGCTATTAGCGAACAGGCTCAGGGGCAGCTCACGCGTGACCTTACGCAGGTAAACACATTGACGCAACAAACGTTGGAGGGCATTCGTGTCCTCGCTCAGCAGTTACGTCCAAGTGTTCTCGATGATCTTGGCCTCGCAGCCGCATTTCGCTGGCTTGCCGAAGACAGTCGCCAACGGTTACACTTAACAATTGACTTGACAATTGATGGGGTTGAAGGAACACATGAAAAAAAACGGCTTCCTTCGGCACACGAGATAGCACTATTTCGGATCGCACAAGAGAGCCTGACGAATATTGCTCGTCACGCTCATGCACAACACGTCTCGCTTTCGCTCATACAACATCGTTCTAGCATCGTCGTATGTATTAGAGATAATGGCGATGGGTACGATACAGAACAAACAAAAACTGGTCTAGGGATATTTGGCATGCGTGAACGGGCTGCCCTTCTAGGAGGAACGCTGACTATACTTTCGTATAAAGGAGAGGGTACAACAGTAGAAGCAATTTTGCCTCTCTGTCGTGAGCACAAAGAGGAACATAATGATGTCAATTGAAGAGGTACAGCAGCACACACCAATTATTCGTGTCTTGCTTGCAGACGATCACGATATTCTACGTCAAGGGCTACAACTCCTTTTAGAAACACAACAGGATATAGAGGTTGTTGGAGAAGCAAGAACGGGTCGAGAAGCCATTGAGTTGACACTGCGTCTCACACCTGACGTTGCAATTGTAGATATCACGATGCCCGACCTGGATGGATTAGAGGTATGTCAGCGTATTCGCAGTCAACAACAGAGCACACAGGTTCTCATCTTAACGATGCATGAAAGCGAAGAGTATTTCCTGCAAGCACTTCATAGAGGTGCGGCTGGCTACCTTGTCAAAAAAGCAGCTCCCACCGATCTGATAGTGGCAGTACGTAGCGTCGCTCATGGTGAAGCATATCTCTATCCAGGTTTGGCAAAAGCTCTTGTGCGTGCCTACCTTGCCCCTGGCGAGAACTCAAACTCATTTGTAACGAATGATACATCACAACAACATATTTCTAAAAGCGCAAAGCTCGCACAGACACTACGCGTACTAACTCCACGCGAAATGGAAGTCCTCAAACTTGTGGCGGAGGGATACACGAATCAAGAGATTGCTGACCAACTTGTGTTAAGCATCAAAACAGTACAGGCACACCGTGCGAACGTTATGGAAAAGCTAGAGCTACATGATGTAACACATCTTGTACGCTTCGCAATTCGTCATGGCTTAATTTCTCCCGAAGTGTAAGTAGTATTACGACTATGTTTCTCTATGTAACAATCATTGAATTGCTCGATGAAGAGAAATACGCGCCGACACAGGAAAGCAAAAAATACGGAAGACAAACAGTTTGTCTTCCGTATTTCCCCAAGAGTGAAACTCATCAATGTGGTGAGTCCAGGAACATCTCCCCCAAGATGTCCCTGTAGCATGCACCATGTTCACAGAAATAGCACTTTACGTTAGCACGTGAGCAACTTATTTCTTTCCCATGTCGGACAGCGCAAGTCAGAAATATCAAGGACTGCATACTGTCTTTCTATAGGCATTACATTCCGCCGAACAAGCGGTAGTTATCCCTTACCATGTGTTACGCTTGTGGTTGGACATCCCCCCCAGGACGTTTTCCCGCGTAACACGTTTCCCCACACATATAATACCTAATGGGGGAGGAAGACAATATTGAGAAATTGTTAAGATACAGTGTACGTTTATGCGTTTATGTTGAGAAAATCACATTTATAGATATGAGACAAGATGTCTCACATCTTTAGCGAAAGTAACGACGGCGACGGCGTTCTGGACGGCGCTCACGCCTCTCACGACGATAATAGCGTTCGCGATATGGACGATAGACACGGTGGTAAGCGAAAGCACTCCATAGGAAGACGAGAAGGGCGGCTGCGATGATAGACGTTATTAGGGGAACTCCTGCAAATCTTGGTTCACCATTGATTGAGACATGAAAAACGTCATTCACAAGAAAGATGGCGATAAGGCCGAGAATGATAGCTCCAATGATTCCTTCTGGCACACGACGACCTGTGATGAACTCGCCCACAAAGCCGACGATGGCAGCTATGATAATCCAAACAAGAATGGTGTTGAGGCTCATAATACTCCCTCCTTAAAGACTGTATTGTATAAAACAAGCATAGTGGTAGTACGTACAAGTACAGCTTTACGCTTCGAGACTTACCCTTTTGGCATGTCGTTTGGCTAGCTGATCTGTTGTCCAACGATACAGAAAGATAAAGAAAAACAAGCAAAGTATGCCTTCAAGATAACCACCTAGTACATCGGTCAGCCAATGGTCGCCTTCAAGAATGCGCGAATAGCCAATGGCAAGGATATCGAATACAGCGTAGAGTTGAAGTGGCAGCAGGAGCCAGCGATATTTCCACTCGCGTATAGGTTTCGTAAAGCTGAGATAGAGCAAAAAGCCATAATAGGCAATGTCATGTTCTGTATGACCAGAAGGATAGGTAGGAAACGGCACGATAGGCGTATAAACATGAATAGGTTCAGTATGTGGATTGGGCCGTGGTCGTCCAACAATCTCATCGACAAGGACATTGATACCGGCTGAACTCATCACGGTGGCAAGAAGAAAGAGTGCTGCTTGGAACCAGCTAGCAGCAACCATCATGATGCCACGTAAACGAAGAATTAAGGCGCATAAAGCCATGAAGCCAAACCATGTATACAAGGCAATGGCGGAAGGAATCGGATTATTCAACGTGCTAGGAAACTCAAGGACAGGATTAACCCAAGCGGCAAATGGATGTATACCCTGAATTGTCTGTGTTGTAGAAAGATCAATTGCATAGGGTTTTGGATGTGCATGAATGACAAAACAAGAGAGGATAAAGAGAATGATACCAATGCACCATAGCACAAACTCTACAGTGTAACGACGCTGTGCGTCTTGACGGTTCTCACCACCAGCAGTCGTTGTTGCCGTTGGCGTCTGGATGCCCGATGAATTTGTTGTACTCGACATACGATAGCCTCATATCCAAAAAGCAGGGTAAAAGATTTGTGTATAGAACACGTGTCTGTTTTGCTTTTTAGATACAAACGTTCCAAATCAAGCAATTTTCATAAGCTTGCCTGTTTCCCCTCGTACAACGTTTTCTGCTCCTCTTTTATCTCGATACCGTTCTCTTGTATTTTGTCTTGATAAACACTACGTATGAGATTGAGTACGCTCCCAGGAGTGGATGGATAAGTTACTTGCTCAGGAAGTATAAAAGGTGTCTTAGTCGCTTTCATTAAAAGCCAGAGCGGAAACCTACGTAGGCTAAGTATTTTCTCGCGTTGAAAGAAAGCATCCTCATCTTTAGGAGTCGCCGCAAGAAAGTGACTTGTACTAGTGCGTTTTGTGCTTCGTATTGTCAGTTCGTTTACATATAGGGCGGCAATTTCTTCCCAAGTAATGCTCATACCAAAGTTGATAAACCAGACTGGTCCTGGGTTATAGAAAATGCCTTGTTCATTGATCTCAATGATAGGAATGCGAAAAAGTAATCGATAAAGAGCAGGAAAAATAGGAGATACGAACAATAGGAAAGGACCAGCAATGAGCACCGAAAGGACTTTCACCACGCGACTTCGGCTACGACGATAGATAAGAATGGGGACAATGAGCAAGAACGCGAACCAATATGTTCTAAGAAACTTAATAGGATTTTGGTAAAACCGAATGGTACGCGAAGAGATATCGTGATTAGCCATAAACACCTCTTTTTGTCTTATGTTCTGAAACATCCTATATTTGTAGGGACCACGTTTACGGAGTCCCTACGAAGTAGCGATATATCTAAGATAGACAAGCGC
>CAXUHF010000066.1:18916-27789 GCA_964250765.1 uncultured Ktedonobacteraceae bacterium
ATTATACCTATTGCTCTCTAGTAGAGAGACGAACTGTTTCGCGCAATGAATTGCGCCTCGGACGCCGTAAACGTGGTCCCTACGAAGTAGCGATATATCTAAGATAGACAAGCGCAATAACACAGCCAAGTGTTGCAACAATAAGAGGTACAAAAGAGTTCGATGTTGGCTTTGGAGGTGCGGGTACTTGTGAACGTTCCTCCTGAGTTGTTGCTCGCCGACGCGCGACTTCTAGCTTGAGGCTCTCTTCGCCACGTGCCATTGCCCAATGATGATTGGCAGAAAAGATGGGCTTCATGATAAACGAAAAATAGCGCAACAGGGGCTTTTCCGCACTGATCTTCCAATCATAGGTAACATCTGCCCACGAACCATTTTGCTTAAAGGTCCAGATGCCTCTTCCCTCAAAATCACCAGAAGCTATAAGCGAGAAGCCATCAGCGTGTATGGCAGAGACTCGACATTGCCAGTGAAGTGTATAGGGAAGCCAGCCTTTGGTATACAGACTCAGAACTTTGCCAATACCATCGGCATCGCCAGGCTCTAATTCCTCCACCCGTAGATAGACGGAGGGCCACCAATGTACAAGAGCCTCGTTATCGCTGATAATATCGGTAACTTCTTTGACTTTCCCAATCACGTGCCATTGCGTGATAAAATGATAGTCTTTACTTGCCATACAAAAACCTCGTCGATTAAACATACTTTAATACATATACGTATCTATCAGGGTTGTTGTTCGGTAAGCACGAAAACGTGTCCATGTCGCTTTAATACAGTTTTTGCGCGCTCTACATTTTGTTCTTTGACAAGAATATAGTCCGTGTCAAATGTTGAAATCACAAATATTGGAATGTTCTCAGCTGCAAGTGGTGCAGCAAGCGAAGACAGAACACCAGTAAGTGAAAAGTCTAAGGGACCCTGTACTTTTATTGCTTGCCAGTATTTCTCAGATTGAATGCCTGCTGGTACAGAAGACGCAGAACAAACAATAGAAAGTTCGTCGCCAGTGTAGGTTAAGGAAAGGAACGAATGTTGTTGCAATGCCCATATAGGAATATCCTCATGGGGCGATAGACGACACACAGCCATTGCTTGCGATAGTAGGACGAGATTCATATGTTCCCTCTTTCTCTATGAAAATAGGGGCAGTGTAGTTGTATAGTATTGCTATGTCACAAGCGTATCAAAAGAAAGTGTTTACAAACAAGGCCAAGGAGATGTTTTATATGTCAACTCCCCTACCAACACAAGAGTCGCTACTGGAATCGCTGAAGCGTGACCATGACCGTTTCAATATTCTCATTTCCAAATTGAGTGAAGAGCAACAACTCGCGCCAATTTCGCCGGAAGGGTGGTCGGTCAAGGACTTCCTGGCACATATGGCGCATTGGAAGGCTGTTACTCACGCGTTGCTTGTAGCCTATACACACGATCAGCCTCTACCAGATGTTACACCAGAAGGCGACGAGGTGAACGCAGAGATGCGTGAGCAAGATGCGACACGTTCATTGCAAGATGTTCATACCTATTGGGAAGATTTTCATACGCATCTATTGCATCTGATGGTTGATGAACTCGATGATAAGCGGTTGGCGGAAACAGTGCGTCCACCGTGGGGTGGGGACGAAGAGGCAATATGCGTCATTGTTGCCGATATTATCGAACATGATAGAGACCATTTCTTGTTGATAGAGCGACTGATCGTGTAAATGTATCCTGAGGTAGAACATGACCTCACAACGCACGCTCAAACAATTTTATCAGTGCTTCAAAGAAGAGTATGCATTGCTTCTTACAAACTCACGTGATGATTCACTGCATGTGACAATGGATGTCATCCGCTTGATGTATGCTTATTTTTTACGGTATGGTGCTAGGCTGGAACTCAAGGCAAGACCAGAATTAGCTCGTATCAGCGCGTTTTTGGATAAATATCAATGGCGACTTGACAATCAGCAGGACGAATACTGTGTCCAGCCCGATGTACTGGGCTATGTGTTTGAGCAACAGATAAACCAGAAACAGATGGGCGTATATTATACGCATAGAGATGTAGCTGAGTATATTACACAGAAAACAGTTCTGCCATATCTTTTAGATGTTGTAACACGCGCACACTCGACTATTGTTTCACCTTTGCAAGTGCGATTGCTCCGTACACAGCCAGAACGCTATATTCATACGGCTGTCTCTAGTTCAACATATCTTCCAACAGAGACCGAACCCGAATATTCTGCACGTCAAGCGCGCTATAAGCAACTTTACACATTCCTACAACAAGGACAAATTTGTACAGTTACAGATGTGGTTACGCACAATCTCGATATACGACGTTTTGTGCTGGATATCATCGAGACATGTGAACATCCTATATTGTTGCTCACATTTTATAGAACACTTGAACGCCTGACAATTCTGGATCCGACATGTGGCACTGGTGCGTTTTTGCTTGCCGCGATGACGTTGCTAGAAGAACTCTATGAGGCTTGCTTGCAACGTATACAGCAATATGTAGAAAGGTGGGATGAGGAATGCAAGACTGACAACGCATGTTACACCACATTTCGCGCTATACTTATTCAAACCATACCTATTGCCAACAATCTTTATGGTATAGAGATTATGCCGGAGGCCATCGAAGTCTGTACAATGCGCCTCTCGCTGGCACTTGCAGGACAAAACGTCAATAACATAACCCCTGTAGGGACCGATTTATCACGTCCTCGTTCAATGTTGATTGCCCAAAAGGACGTGATAAATCGGTCCCTACAATGGAACGTTTATACAGGAAATGCACTTGCCGAAGAGACGTGGGAGAAGGCTTTTCCTGAGCATATTGGTAGCTTCGATGTGATTATTGGCAATCCTCCTTTTGTTGAATATAGCAAAGATACAGTGTCGAACAATGGAAACGGAATGCATGGCAATCTGTATGCAGAGATTGTTGAGCGTATCCTTATACACTGTTGTACAGCACATAGTTATGTAGGCTTCGTTGTACCACTCAGTATATGCGGAGGCGAACGGTTTAATATGCTGAGAAGAACACTTCTCACACATACATCTGTACTCTGGTTAGCAAACTTTGATATTTTTCCTTGTCGCCTCTTTGAGAGCGCATATCAACGATTGACACTTCTGCTGGGTAAATGCAGCAAATCATCCTCCTTCCATGAGACCTATGTAACACATATTCAGCGTTGGTACACCTCTGAGCGATTTACATTGATGAAGCGTATCGCGTATACACGGGTACGCTATGGGCACAGAGAGAGTGTTTTTCCTAAATGCGGCTCGCCACAGCAAGAAGAGATTGTACACAAAATGAGTGTGGTTGCAGGTAAGAGTACACTTTCTATGCTGGTATCTTCTAAAAAAACAGAGTATGCAGTGTATTATCAAGAGGCGACAAATACGTGGATGAAAGCAACACGGCATGTTCCTTACTATAAGAAAAATGGTGTGGTGACACGACCACGACATGGACGTTTTCTCTATTTTGAGAATGAAAAAAGAGCTTCTGTGATATGCGCATTGATGAATAGTTCCCTGTTTTATCTATGGTTCGCTACATATTCAGACGGTTTTCATCTTTCACATGCGCATGTACAGAATTTTCCTGTACTCAGTATACTGTGTATAGATGAGCAATTGTTTTGTCTGGCACAGCATTTAGAAGAGGATATTCAGAAACACGCGTTACATAGTACGAGAAATACAAAAACGGGTGACAGGATTGAAATTGAGGAATACCGAGTAGTACATTCAAAATCTCTTGTAGATGCTATTGATTGTATACTTGCTCAACACTATGGTTTTACAAATGAAGAGTTAGACTTTATCTTATACTATGATTCTAAATACCGTATGGGTAAAGTCTAATGTAGAGCACACATAAGTATTTCTTAAATCATGAAAGAGATGAAACGAAAAATGTGTGTGAATCGTGTCAATAAGCGTACATTCTTTTTATGTACAACCGTTATTATTCTTCTAGGAGGACGACATTGGTACAGCGAAATGACTCAGCGTCGGTTTGGACCCCGAACCGCATTGTAGCTCTTACACTTGGTATTGTCTTTATATTAGTTGCTATTATTGGCTTTTTGACGCCAACAGAGAACGCTACTGGCGTGCGTGCAGAACTAGGCATCTTCGATGTAGATACAATTCATAGCATTGTTCATCTGCTTTTTGGAGTGGTTGGTGTTGCGGCAGCATTCATGGGCTTTTCGCGCCGCTTTAACCAGGCATTTGGTGTCATCTACATCGTGTTGGCATTGCTCGGTCTTATTCCCGCGCTCTACTTCCCAGCAGGCTCATTTGGAACTGACAACGGATTGTTCCTGGGACTTATGCACCTCAGCATAGCAGATCACATTCTTCACCTTGTAACCGGCCTTGCCGCCGCCGCCGTTGGCTTCGGTTTCGCTGGCAATGAGCCAGCCGCACGTAGATCAACATTGTAAGTGTTTCCTTTCTTTCTATAAAGTAGGAAAAGGAAGCCAATTATTCTCACATGAATAATTGGCTTCCTTTTTTTGTAGCATAGACTTATTCTCGCTGTTATGTTACCATAATACGGGTTTCAGCTTGGCAGCTTGCTACACGTGTCATATTGACATCCTCCCCATGCACACAATGCAGGGGAGTCCTCCTCTCATAAGGAGGACTTTCTGTTTCATCGGGCGTTGCATCAGTGGCTCTCGGTAAGGCCATTCGTCAATTGCCACGTCAATATATTCGCGTGTTGACGAAGCCAGGGGCGGCGACATTTGCAGAGGAGCAAGGCAAGGCCGCGTGGAATATTGTTTGGATACAAATTATCGCCCTCACCGTTCTGACAGTGCTTTTTGGTTTCGCCTTCGTCGGTTTGACCCTTACAGCGACACTCAACGCTCAAAACCTTCCTGCATCATCTGTAAGAGGGACTCTTATATAAAAATTGTCGAGAGAGGGAACATCGTTATATTTCCCTCACTCGATGCGTAAAAAAAATTGACTTATATTTTCCAATCCGAGCGTACTTCTTGCGAGACGAGGCCGTCGAAGAGAAAGAGCCAGAGACCTTGTACGAGGATGCCGAGACCCATACCTCGACGGTCTGCGCGTGCTTTGAAACGTTGCATGAGCCACATGCCAAGACCGATGTAGCCAACGTCTAAGCCAGTGTTGATAAGCAGAATGCGGTAAAAGCTTCGCGCCTCTTTCTGTTCATCGGCGGTACCAAGTTCACCGAGGACGTAACGTTTTCCCTTTCTATCGGCACCAATGATGCCAAAGAGTGCAAGTGCTGCATCTATCGCGCCCCATAGTAGAGCCTGTATGCCAAACTGTTTCCAGAACAATTTTGGATTGAGTTGCAATGCAGAACCTGCGATGATACTCAACAGACCCCAGCCGAGGAGCAGCAAAAAACGTCGTTGTTGATAGCCATAAAAGTTGCCTTGCATATATATGGAGTTACCTTTCTATATTGTCTCATCTTTATAAAATGATGAGGCCATTTCATCAATGCTAGGATATCTATACACTGCCAATAAGAGTTGAACAATTGTAGGGGTCTAATTCCATTACACCCTCTCGGCAATAAACCATGTTTGGAGGACACATTGAAACGTTTCATCAATCCTTTGGAAAGAATCGATTGTCAAGAGGGTGTAATAGAATTAGACCCCTACAGAGGTCAATCCTTATCAGCATTTGTATAGTTGAAAAGGTTAGGCTATCGAAGTTGCGCCGCTACCTTCCCACAGATTTGATGGACGATATTTTGTCCAGCTACCAGTGAAGAGTCGTCTCTTGTGTAGGAAGCGATGATATATGTTTCACCACCTAGGGTGACAATACCGGACGAGTTCATTACCCAATAACCATCTGGCCCTACGACCCAGCCATCTTTCAAGGCAACAGTAGCTCCACGAGGAGCAGTATCGCCAACGCCTACGCGCTGATCTACTTGTACATGCTCCATTAAGTAGAGGGCTAGATTGCGATCATGCGCAGTTAAGATGCTTCCCTGATATAAGCGCGTGAGCAGTTGCACCATTGTCAAAGGGAAAATCAGACTATACCCCCATGCATGTGGATTTGGCGATAAGCCAGTAACACCAATTCTCTGCATATAACGTGTGACTCCTGCCGCACCACCAATTTCATTGTAGTAGAGTGCAGAAGCTGAGTTGTTGTTGGAGTTCTCAATCATGGTTGTTAGCAGGCTTAGCTCTTGATTGGTAGGTCCCCGGCCTTGTCGCTCAATCATGTCAAAAAAGGTGAGCATGATAGGTACTTTCATTGAACTGGCTGCAATAAACTGACTAGACGCATTGTAGGTAGAGTAGCGGTTGCGTGTCAGATCATAGACGACGGTATTCATGGTACCAATATCTTGATTTGCTGCCGCATACACCCGTTGCACTGGCAGAACTAATCCGTTCTCGAACACACTAAAAAAGCTTATAGCACACAGAGCTATGAGAAACAGGAACAGATGTGCTGTTCTCCTCACTACTAAAGATTGTACTTGCTTCTTTGCCTGCATAGTGGAGTCTCCTTCAGACACTTTATGGTATACTCTTAACTATGTCGAACACGCTTAGCAGACAAGAAAAATTTCAAGATGCCGCAGAGTTGATGCAACATGCACAACACATCGTGGCACTCACCGGTGCCGGCATCAGTACTGAGTCGGGTATTCCTGATTTTCGTAGCCCTGGCTCTCCGTGGGAAAAGAATCCACCGACAAGTTACCGTGACTTCCTTGATAAACCGGAGGCGCGCCAACGCTACTGGCAAACACGCAGTAGCCTTTCCACTCAGGTAAGTATGGCCCAGCCGAATGCGGCACATAGAGCATTAGCAGAGCTAGAACGTATGGGAAAGCTATGTGGTATTATCACACAAAACTTTGATGGCTTACATCAGGACGCAGGGAACAATCCAGAACATATCGTAGAGTTACATGGCACATCGCGTTTAGCAGGATGCACATTGTGTGGCAGACGCTCTTCTATGAATGACCTGCAACAGCGTATAGATGCAGGTGAGATTGATCCGCGTTGCGAGGTATGTGGAGGATTGCTTAAAGCGGCAACAATCCTTTTTGGGCAACGTGTTCCTGATGCAGAGTTGGCACGCGCAAAGCAGCTAACTGAACTATGCGATCTTTTTCTCGTTGTAGGTTCCTCGCTTAAAGTCATTCCCGCAGCGACATTGCCACGCCTCGCACTCAATCGCAATGTGCCACTCATCATCATTAATTTGCAAGCAACAACACTCGATCCGGCTGCCGATGTGGTTATTCATGAGAAAGCAGGTGAAGTGCTACCTGCGATCATCGCAGAAATATGACAATCACACCTTATATTTTTTCTCGCCAGCAGGAAGTGCGACGGGTAGTCTATTCTCAATGGGTGCCAGAGGACATGTCCAAGCATCGTTGTATGCGCATGATGGGTTATAAGCATAGTTGAAATCAAGCACAATCTGCATTTGACCGTGCTCGTTTGTTGTTGATAGAAAGTCACTACCCTTAATAGTATCAAAGAGATAACGCCCACCTCCATAACTTTCTTGTGGCGAGGTGGTATCACGGAAAGGCAGAAAGAGACCTCCACCGTAGATGTCGAGCCAATAAAGCGAGAGCGTGATAGGTTGCTCGGCTACTGTAAACTGAATATGACCAATGGTTGTCGTCATCATAGACTCGGTAGCATTCATGACGACCTCTTGACGATGTGGTTCGATGTTGGTATCTACGATAGCAGTAAAACACATGGCTGGATTGAATGGGAAATAGCGTAATCCCTCGAAGACATGCTTCTGCTCCTCGTCAAGTGCTGACTGTGGATGTGTAGCGAACAAATTGTCGCGCTCTTGACGAAATTGCGTAAGGATGCCCTGCGGGTCTTCGTTCGTCTGCAGCTCATTATTGCGTTGACGATAGAATGCCGCGACACGAGTACGATAGTCATAGAGATCAAGATAAGACTGCATAATCCATCCTTACACGAAAAAACGGTACTCAAACGTAAGAGTTTCTCTTTATCACGTTTGAGTACCGCTTCGTTTTACTGCTCCAGTTGAGCGTGGACACGAATTTCGAGGTTGTTACGCAATGCATTGGAAACAGGACAATTTTGCTCCGCAACCTGAGCCGCCTTTTCAAATGCGGCTGCATCGATTCCTGGCACGCTGCCATTTACGGTAAGGTCCATGCTCTGAATTTTGAGCCCGCTCGCACTCAATTCAAGTGTACAAACAGCACTTACATCTAGCTTCGTAGCTGGTGTACCGCTAGTGGCTAGACCATTTGCTAAGCCCATTGCATAACATTCAGCATGGGCTGCTGCGATCAACTCTTCGGGACTTGTCTTACCATCAGGTCGTTCTACGCGAGACGCCCATGTTATAGGTAAATCTTGTAACGCGCCACTACTTGTGCTGACGATTGTGCCATGTCCCTGGACAAGGTTGCCTTCCCATGTCACCTGGGCGCGACGTTCTGCATTTGGCATAGTTGTTCGTTCCTCTTTACAAAAAAATCGCTCACTATCTCTGACGAGACAGTGATTATACGCTACATTGTATGCTTGTCATTGTCGAGCATGCAATGTTCATAGTAGCATGTTGGAGTTGTTATCACAAACTCAAGCATAGTCATGATGGAGTTTGATAACCAGACACAGAATATCGGTAGGGGCAGCAATTCATTGCGCCCAAAGATGGGTTGGGAGGGGTTCGCGTTGGAAAAAGAGAATCGTTGCCGATGCGTTGCCCCTCTACCTCTCCCATCTTTGGGCGCAATGAATTGCTGCCCCATACGCATCAGGATAAGACTTCATCCACCGCCCCCTTGCCCGTTTTGAGTG
>CAXUHF010000067.1:0-27642 GCA_964250765.1 uncultured Ktedonobacteraceae bacterium
TCGCTGACGATAGCACGATCTACACCAACAATGGCGTTGAGTAGCGACGATTTGCCAACATTTGGACGACCCACGATGGCAACACGTGGTGTGTCGTCCTCTTCATCGCCTCCATCCTCTTCATCCGATTCTGGGAGTTCCTCAACGATGCGGTCAAGCACATCACCTGTGCCAACCCCCTGGATAGAGGAGAGTACTATGGGTTCACCTAGACCCAGATTGTAGAACTCGACGGCATCCATACGCCGATTGGCATTGTCAGCCTTGTTCGCTGCTATGATAATCGGCTTTTTCGTGCGCCGCAATACGTCCGCGACCTCTTCATCAGAGGCGGTGATGCCTGTACGTGCATCGACCATGAACACGATCACGTCGGCCTCTTCGATAGCAAGTTCTGCCTGGGCCTGTACATGGTCCATCAGGTCGCCGGGCTGTCCGGTAAGTCCTACCTGACCAACGGGAATGTCGGAGCCAAATTCGAGACCGCCTGTATCAATGAGCGTGAAGGTACGTCCATTCCAATCGGTATCGCCGTAGAGACGATCACGTGTCGTCCCCGGCAAGTCTTCAACAATGGCGATTCTATCGCCAAGCATACGGTTAAAAAATGTGGATTTGCCGACATTTGGTCGGCCCACGATGGCAACAAGCGGCTTCATAAGTGCGCCCCTCCACCCTTTCCTATCTCACTGATAGCTATAGCATGCATGAATAGTCGGAACCTATTATAACACAGATGGGTCTATTTGTGGGGCACGGTGAGAATACGTCCGTTGTAGGGACCAGATTTATCGCGTCCAACAGCGCAATTCATTGCGCGAGATGCCTGTTTTTGCTTTTGGCTACATCACATAGCCAATGAATTGGCCTCGGACGCGATAAATCTGGTCCCTACAATGTACCTGTATCAATTTGTTAATCCCTGTGTGCAACTAACGAGGGTATGGGTTCTGTGAAGGGACCTACGTTGTATAGTTCGTCACGGTTCCACAGCACCTGAGCGGTAGCGGCGGTAGCGGCAACAGTCAACCACACGAAGAGCGTGCTAAGTGAAAGTGCTACCTTGGTATCCTTCAGGCGGAAAATGGCGACACAGGCACTAGAAACCGTCAGACCAGCATAGATAAGCGTGAGCACAAACGCGTTGATGGGCGAACGCAGGCTAAAATAAGCTGCATTAAAGATGACAAAGTTGAGCCATGTCGCGCCCTGTAATGCGAGATATTCTTCACGTCCAGGTGTGCCCTTTGGCTTATTGAGAACGGCTAAGGTACCCCAAATGGCGAAGAAATTGTTGATCGTCCATGCTGGTCCAAAGGCCCACGAGGGCGGTGTGAAGATGGATTGTTTCAACGAACTGAAATACGATACATTGCCAAATACGTTGTCACGTAACGTATTGCCCTTGTTGCCACTGACAATACTGGTCAATCCCGCCAGTCCAAAGGTGAGTAGTTGTACGACAACGTAGAAGGCGAGACCGTGATACCAGCGCCACTTCGCTGGCTCCCCTGTAATAGTGCGTGTAATATTGTCTCTTATTTTTGTTGTGGTCGATGCCATGCTATTGCTCCTCATAACTATAATTATATGTACTACTTCATAAAACAAACAGAGCACGAAACTCTGTACGCGTCTGATTGTATCACACGCTCTAAGTGATAGACCACCCAAAATTTGACAAAGCGCAAAGGATGTAGTATGATGTGGAAGTTGACGCGGGATAGAGCAGTGGTTAGCTCGTCGGGCTCATAACCCGGAGGTCGCAGGTTCGAATCCTGTTCCCGCTACTGAACCCTCTCGAAGAGTATCCTTGTAAGCACTGAAAGGTGTGTAGCAAGGATATTTTTTATGTACTTTATGATGTAACACCACTTGACAGAGTATGATAATATATCCTATGTAAGCAACTCATGGTGGCGTAGCTCAGTCGGTAGAGCATGGGACTCATAAGCCCAGTGTCACAGGTTCGATCCCTGTCGCCACTACTACAACTCATATTCTTTCGCCCACCTCACTCCCTTTTCCTGATTGTTCTTCGCTGGCGCAAGACGTAGACGCATTGTCTCCCCTGTTGCTTGATTAGCTGGAATAAGGTAGGCTTTATGCTGCTCGTGGCTATACACCGCGAAATACTCTATTTGTCCTGTATACTTAGCTCTGCTGTATTGCACTTTTCCATTAGTGGAACGTGATCGGAGTGATGTTGTTGCAAACTTGATATACCCATTATCTCCCCCTTCTATCCATGCAGTTTTGCATTGTACGCGCAAGAACTTTCCATCAGCATCTTCAATCACAAGATCATAGCGAGAACTATCCCCGTATGGAGTGAGGACGGTGTATTCCATTTCTAGTAACCGCGCAATGATATGTGCCTGACTTCGTTCCCCTAACTGTTTCTTTGTTGGCCCTAAAAGATTCATTTTTTCCTCACTTACAAAAACGTCATTTTCCTCTTAAAAGCTTAGATAAAGTATGGCTAATATACTTTATCTATTCGGTTTTGTATTTTAAGAAGATAGACTATTTATAATTACTTGTCAATACTAAGGCCAACAAAGAAACAGTTTAGTAGTAAAAAGACTATAGCTGCTTTTATAGAAATGCTACACGCATATGTAATGATTAAGCATGTATTGCGAGTTCGTTCCCTAGCACCATTATTAACTAAACAGGAAGTTTGTCAAAAGAGACAAACTTCCTGTTTCACTACCTCGTACTCTGCTCACTCTTCCTGCTCTTCGATTTCTTGCTGCTCACCAAGCCAATCTTTTGCAGTCACGGCTTGTGCCAACTCGCTTACTAACCGCACCGTCTCTACGCTCACCGTAACCACTTTTCCAACAAGTCGGACAATATACTCTTCATCGTCCAAATTGTTCGGGTCACTCACAGCACTACCTTCTACATCTTTTTCAACTTGGTATTGGTCAATAATCCACTCAAGAGCAGAGCGGCTGCCCAAACGGTACTCAAAGCATTCTTGTGGTATACCAGCTAGCGTTAGGCTCTCATTTATGATGACTTCCGATTTTCCTGAAGAGAGGCGCATTTTCTCTACACGCCAGGAAAAAGGCTTCGCTTGATTTTCAACCCATGTCAGATTGTACTCTTTGACTTGTTCATAATTCACATGCAAGTTCATAAGTTGCTTCCCTATGCGTATACATGCTTCAAACATCTCACGATCTTTTGGAAGAGGAAGATGTGGAAGATCACGTTTGAGGTTCTCCGCATAGTATTGGCGATAGACTGGATGATGAAGCATGGAATAAACAAAATGGAAGATGTCCCATTTAGTAACCTGAGTTCCATAATTTTCTTGAAACTGGCTAAGAGACCAGTCAGTAATATTTTCTTTGCGATAATTTCCGTCTTCTGCATACATATAAAATGGAAAGCACTGTGACCCACCTTGTGGCAAGAGGTTTGGAATAGTATTGATCGCTAATGAAAACATAGGCCATTCTGTACCTACTTTAATCCAAATGAGTATATTTTCTAATTCAGCTACGGTTGTGGGAAAGACTTTATTGAATGAGCTAGGCCGATCAATTAAGAGCGAATCATAGTAGAGCCACTGTTTACAGAAAGGTCGGTATGCTGATCTACGTAATTTCGCATTATCTAATTGCCCATAACGTCCTCTTTGCAATTGATTTTTAAGATGTTCACTCCATTTAACATTTTCTGTTCGCACAAAGCTGTTAATGCTATTTGGTCTTCCTGCCTGTATCCACCTGAAAACCTCACCGTTGTAGTCTTCGATGAATTGTTTCACTCTCTGCAAAAGTGCTTGAGCATCAAAGTCGTAAACAACATTATCACGTGCTGTATTGACTCCTAAGGCATAGGTCTTGAAGATAGTTTCTTCCTCTATATATCTAGCATTTTTTATCTCTTTTGTCCCTATAGGCAAGAAAGTTTCAAACTCAGGTCGTAGATTTTCAGTGATCCAATTGTATTTTTTATCCGGCTTTAGCTCTTGCCACTCTATATTACTAACACTTCCTTTTTCTTTTAGAAAGGCTAATTTGTCTGTCCTACGCCAATTCTCAGGCACACGGTAGTAATATAATTCAGGCGAAAGGTGTTTTGAGGATTTTATAGCAATAGTAATGCCTACGCCTACCTGGATGCCAAACACGTTATGTGTTGTCCCTGATAGTTTCGGGTTCTTACGAACATTACCATGCAGATCGAGGTGATACACGCGCGTAAAGTCTTTAAGAAGATGCTTACGCATACCGTCGAACGCTGTTTGGTCTACAAAAGAATTGTTCGTTATGAGACACACAATTCCATCGTTTCCCTGTAGACGGTCAATCGACCAACGGAAGAATTTCACATAGGCATCGTGGAGTTTCGTATGTAAGGTAGCTTTTGAGTCCTTTATATAGGTGTCTTTGATTTTTTTCTCAAGGATTGAATACTTACGATTTTTGTTGTTGTCGTCTTCTTTCACCTGACCAACGTTATATGGTGGATTGCCAATAACCACCATTATCTGAGCATCTTTCTCGCGTTGTACTCGTACAGTATTCTCCTCCACAAAGAGGCTCGGTTGTTGCCCAGCAGCAAGGTCTAATGTATCGGTGAAGCAAATACCCTCAAATTGTTCATACTCACCCATACGCTCATAAAATTCATGCTCTATATTTAATGACGCGATATAGTAAGGGAGCAGCATGATTTCGTTACAGAAGAGGTCATGTAGATATTTGTATTTCAACTTAGGGCGAGAAATGCGATGCAAAAGGTTTACAACATAGCTACCAGTTCCTGTCGCAGGATCAAGAATACGCACATTTGGCTCTGATATCGTAGTACCAAATTCTTGTTTCAGCACGTCGTCCACACTTGCACACATAAAATCTACAATTTGCTGAGGTGTATACACAATGCCATATGTGTCTGCTTGTTTTTTATTAAAGCCTTGGAAGAAGCGTTCATACATAGTACTAAGGAATTGTTGTCTTGCTGTCCATCCGTCTAATCCTTTAGCAGCAGCTTCAATAGCAACATAGAAACGGTCCAATGGTTGCACAAAACTATCAATGCTATATTCACGACTGGTAAGTGCTGTAATTACCTTCTCAATTTCTGAAGCAATAACGTTACGCTTGGTAAAATCTGAATTATTGAATACAGTTCGGAAAAGACGTACTGTCAACAGATGCTGTACAAGCATCTCATCTATAGCATTATCAGTGAGATTGGGATTGAGCGAAGTGCGACAAATGCCTGCAAAACTATTAAACGCAGTAGCAAATTTCTTGTTTAGCTTATGTTCCTGCTCAATGATTGCAAGAAGCTTCTGCGCTAATTCAGGAATACGATCTTTAAATTCCTTGACCGCAACCTCAAAAGTCGCAAATGCTGGTTCTGTATAACTGAAAAATTGCCGTAACAGGTCAATCAAGTCATTGCGATTGGTCAAATCAAATTCACCTACACGCTTTTTGTTTTGATAGAGGACCGCACGCTTTGTGTTCTCGAAAATGATGTTTGTAAGTGGATATTTATCATCAATCTTTTTTGCTATCTCTTTATCTAAATCACTCTTTGGGCCTTTCGCCTCCCAATAGCCGCGTGTCAGTTCATAGGCATTGTCACGCAATGTGCCATCAGGCCGTATGTTCCCTTGTATGGTTTGTTCAGGTAAAAGCGTCCAGTTTTTGTTACGTGCGAACTCAGCTAGCAGATTCTGAAAAGCAGAGCGTACAGCAAGTTCGTACTCTGCGATGCCTTTGAACTCTTCAAGCTGATCATAATAGTGAGTAACAGCAATTTTGAGCTTAGGCGTAAGTTTAACAAGTCCTACGTTTTCCATGACCTGACTTCCAGCATCTCCCACAGATTTTCTTTTATTTTGCATTGTACCTGTGTTGTTGGATGAAGACAAATATTGTTGAGATGGTGAGGCTTTAGTACCATTAAGTTCTTCAACAACAGCGCGTATACCCTGCGCGATATTGAGGAATGCATCATCTTGCCTGGTCCACGTAACAACGGGTTTAGCATCTCTTGGTAACGCCTGAATATTTTCAAATCGTGTTCCCTTAAGGTCAACTGGACGCAAGATAATGGGAATAACACGGGCAACACCTGCCTCGTGGCGAGCAAGTGCTTGTTCCATTTCGACACCGTAGCAGTAGTCTGAGTCAATAAAGTCGGAGCTTATAAGCAAGAGGATAATCTGAGCAGATTTGAGATGAACATCAATTTCATCCGCCCATAGTAAGCCAGCGTTGATCTGACGGTCGTGCCAAAGAGTAATAAGTCCTTGTCTTCTTAGTGTCGAGAGTTGCTTGTTGAGTTTTTTCCGCAGTGCCTCATCTTCATGAGCGTAAGAACAAAACACTTCGATAGGCGTTACTGCTTGTGCCATTACTGTTGTTCCCTGCTAACCTGCTATTTGTACAGGCGTAGAACCATTTATACTATCGTACTGTAAAAGGAGTATACGATACTATTTTCTTATCTTCAAGGAGTAACGGTAAATTTATCATTTTCCGGTGATTAAGCTGTTTGTTCTGATCTAATACTTATCTGTTTGCTCGGCGACTCTTTTGAGCTTCTTGGTTTTGAGTTCCGACGCCTCTTGCTCGTACACTTCCTGGCTTACTTTATCGAAAAGATCACAGACATGAATGCCGAGGGCATCCGCTATCTTCTCTAATGTGGAGAGGTTCACGTCTTTATAGGGATTGTGATATATTTGCTGAATTGTATCGTATGAGACATCCGAGAGTCTCGATAGTTTGGACATACTAACCGCTTTGGCACCCGCGTTCTCTCGCACCTTTAGTCGCAGCATCGCTTGTTTCCCCCGAAATTTTGTAGAAACATTGTAACAGGGATTATTGAGTTTAGTAACTGATACTAGGACCTCTATCTTCTTATCTATATAGTATATTATGCAAAGACTAGTCGGCTTTTTCCTAGGGTTTATCCTCGCAAATCCAAAACGCGTATAACAAGTTATCCACATATTTACAGAGAAGATGTGGATAACTTGTTAAGAATGTGGATAATCACGCGTCTATGCGGTTTAACCTATCCGTTGAGCAAGGGCTATTGGAATCATCAATGGTGAACCATCACTCAAGCGTATACGAATGGCACGACTCCTGATGCCAGAAGGAAAGACCTGCTCATATAAAAAAAAATACTCTATGTTTCCTATTGTTCCCTCATATTCTCCACTTCCCACACGTACCTGCGCCCCAACGGAGAGCGAGAGGTCTTGCTGAACTGGCTGCGAATAACGTTGCGTCTCTCTCGGAGAGAACGAAAGAAGAAGTTCAGGCATAATCCCCCGACGTGGAGACGTGATGCCCGAAAGTAAAACAACCGACCCTTGCTGCTGTTGCAGTATATGCAATGTCGCTTCTGCCATAGATGCCGCTCCCAATCCCTCTGTAAGTAGAATCGTCATGGGAGGGAGAGTTGCCTGCGCCTGTTCAACGTCGATGTCGTCAAGTAATTGAATCAGGTCAGTATGCAGGAAACCCTCAAAATCTCGTGTAGCAATACTGCCTGCGATGATGCCAGAGACTCCAGCAACGAGTGCTTGCCGTAGCATGACAAGGCTAAGAGAGCCAGCCACGGCAAGAATTGCACCAGCAGGTAATTGACGACTTAGCGTATCACCTTGTACAACGTGCAATACACCTGCAACCTGATTCCCCGCTCCAATTTCGCCGCGCACTACAGCTGCCCGCGCTTCAATAACGATACCACCGCGTTGTGTGACATCGACAACATGCCCATAGAGACCAGCCGGTACAACTTCATCTTGTGCTATATCACCCGTTGCGGTACGGTGCTCCATGCGTAGCACAGGCTGATCGGGTTGTACCTCTTGTCCGCTATATACCAAAGGCACGGCACGTGCCAAAGCATTTCCTCTATACCCACCAGGCCAACGTTCCCGCCTCACCACCGTCTGCGGGATCACAGACCACCCAGGCTGATAGGCCATCCCTATGTACTCCTAATTTCTCGATTTTTCGTAGGGACCGATGTATCGCGTCCAGGGGTGGGACTTGGGGGCACACGTTGGAGAAACAAATCGTTGCCGATGCGTTGCCCCACCACCCTACCCCCAGGACGCGATACATCGGTCCCTACAGGCAATGTATTATTCTTAAACAAATATTGTTTTACGCGCCGATGGCTTGCATCCATTGCATAATCCGCGCCTGACGCTCGGCTTCTTCGGCTGGAATAGTAAATGGTCTGCCACGTGCGTCTATGATAAGACCGACAAGCCCACCATCAATCTCTTCGGCTGCACGCGCACGTTCTCCTGGCCCAAGCCCAACATCAACGCCGGGTGCAGGGAATAGCGTGAGTAATGCTTGCTCGTTTGGGCGTAACGGAATAACCTCGATAGAGCCAGTCACTACATCGACTTTGTGTTGCCGCCCATTGGTATATTCGACGCCAACCGTTACAGCTACCTGCCCCTGTTGCAGTTGTCCAAAGGGAACGACACATGTACCAAGACGATGTGTTACAGCATCGTTCTCGTTGACCTGAACAGCGGTGATGGGTGCTACCGTTGCAACGGCACCGAGTTGCGAGATAAGCATTGTTTTATCTAACACAAGTGAGGTGACACCACGTGGTTGTAACGCGTCGAGAAGCATCAAGGCTACCTGTCCATAGGTTGGGGCATGAGCCAAAACTCCGCCTGTTGCGAGAATTAAATCGGCATCAGGCCAATTAGTTGTGCTCCTCCTTGCCATATCGATGGTTAGGATCATTGCCTCACGTGCGATGGCATGCGTGATCTGTAAGTCACGTGTACTCACAGGTAGCATATGAGGGTGTGTGACCTGACTGAGTACAAACTGCCGCAGTTCCTCTTCTGAAAGCGAAAATGGCAACCAGCGTGTGATGCGTTGCACCCCTGCCTGTTGCAACACCGCTCCCATACCCGACGCTACACCAATACCGACGTTGACGTTCGGCACAAATTCACCTTGCTCTCCAGCAAGCATAACGGTGGTTGTGGCTCCTCCAACATCAATCGCTGTAACATTCATCGCATAGTGCTGCGCCAGAAAACGGACAAGGCTACTCAACGAGGTAGCGGTAGCAACTGGTTCAGCACTTGACCACGCCTGCACATGATTATAGCCAGGGATGCGTTGCAAAACACTACGCTCGTGCAATGCACCTACCGCAACACTGATCGACCCCAACTGTGCTTGTGAGACTAGAGAATCAACACGCGTGACATCCGCAACTCCATAAAGCATGCGACGTACCGCATCTATATATTGTGGCGCACCAGCATAAAGAACAGCACATTGTGTGCTACTCTCATCCACTTTTGACCCATAACGCTCTTCACGTTCCTTGGCGAAATTGGTCAACAGCTGACACGCCTCCTGTAGAGGAACAGGTCCAGCAGGACCATCAGCCATACCAACAATAAGCGCAGCATGTGGCTGAATTTCGCGCATGTGCCCTAGCTGCCGCTCCCACTCCAGTGCGAGTCGCTCCGGTGTCCAGCCAGTCATGCTTTGAGATTGTCCCGCCGCCCCTGTCGCAACAGGTGTCGCAGTGTTGGCTGCAACAAATGATGGTGACGGTAGAGCATGCGTTTCCGCGTATAAGCCTGACACCGCTTGTTCTGCTAGTGCTTCCAACGTGCTATTGACGGCTCCCAGCACGACGAGTTGAATTGGACCACCAGCACTGATCGTCGTGATAAAGGCATCAACTCCATCACCATTTTCCTCTTCAGGTGTCACTAGCTGGCCCTGTGAAAGAAACTGGCGTCCCGTCACCTGCTCGATAATGCCGATAGCCTCGATGATGCCATACGTAATATCGCCCTGCGGTGGAAGTAGTGTTGTTGGTGCTTCGCCGCGTGCCATCAGGCGATACTGGCCTTCAACAAGCCCGAACAGCGAGACTTTAGTAAAGACAGTACCACAATCTGCAACCAGCAATGAATTAGCAGATGCTGTATTCTGATTTTGAGTTTGTGCTGCTTGCCTGTCTTGCCTCTGCCCTTCCTCTGGATGAGGTTGCGTATACATCTTCACTGTCCTTTTGCTTTCTTACTAGCGGAAAAAGAAATTGCGAATGGCCTCGAAGAGTCCACCCTTCTTCGCGGGCTTCTCACTCTGATTAGGCATCTGCATCATGCCTTGATTCTGTTGCTGCCCCATAGAATAGTTTCCCGGTGCTGGTTGCATGTTGTACCCTGTTTGAACATTCTGTCCGTAGTTTTGCTGTCCCAACTGGCTCGTCGTGTATCCTTGTGGATGCTGCATGCCTTGTGCTGAATTGGATAATGTATTCGTGTTTCCCATTACTTGCCCACCAGGATAAGCAGGATAGCTCTGTTGCTGCTGCTGCGCCGGATATTGTGGAGCATTTGACGCTACACCAAGCATAGAGGAAAAGACGTTAGCTGCTACTTCACTGCCCTCATTCATGCCAGCCTCATTGCGCGGACGGCTAGGAACACGCACATTTTCTGCACGAGGCGGAAATGTATAGTTAGGAGCAATATTGGGGCCTGCGTAGCGGTTGCCTGATTGCTCTGTTTGCCCCTGCTGGCTCTGTGGGTTATCGGCTGCTGAGCGTAACCATTCAGGGAGTGCATTTACGTCGATGAGCGATCCCATTGAAAGCGCACCACCTTGACTTTGCTGACCGGGGATGCTGTTCCCAGGAGCAGAAGGATATGTTGGTTGCTGTTGCTGAGGGGCTTGCCATGATTGTTGCTGCGGCTCATAGCCTCGTTGCGCCGCTTGCTGTGGCCCACGTTGCTCTTGAGCACTTCGCTCGCTATCGCGCATCCATGATGGAAGTGCGTTCATGTCCAGCAACGAAGAGGCGGCAAATCCAGGCTGACCTCCAGGACCATTGCCTGCTTGATTTGTATAAGCTGCTGGCGGTTGTACAGGAGGCGTGAAACGGAAATCGCCCTCCTGTTGCATCCAATTCGGCAATGCTTGTGGATCGATCAACTGCTGTGCAGAGAACCCTTGCGCTGGCAATGGCGGCGGCTGAGTGGAAGGCTTTTGTTGCTGCTGCTGTATGGATGCTGATGGTTGTCCTGAAGATGAAGGTTGCATCGTTTTCATCCATTCAGGCATAAATTCTGGTTGAACAAGACTGGACGCAGCTATGCTCTGCTGTGGAAGCTGGGGGCCTTCTGGCTGCATCCACGAAGGTAACGCATTCGCATCAATAAGTGAATTGGCGGAAATGTTTCTCCCTTGTACGTAGCTCTCATCCGTGTTTGGGGCAGGAGAGGCAGCAGAACGCATTGAGGAATAGGGATGAGAACTTTTCTCATCATGGGTGCGGTTGGGTTGCATCCAACTTGGCACCATGCTATCTTCACGCATGTCCTCAGGAGAGAATTTCTTTGGTTCAACTGCAGAACGATCACCTGCACGTAGTGACTCTAACCATGCGGGAAGTACTGGCTGGTCCTGTGTACCTGCCCGCTGGTTAACTCCGCTTTCACCTTTGCCCGTGGGTGCTGGCAAGAGGGTCGCCATACAGTTCTCACAGTTTCTTACAGTATCAGGATTTATCGTTCCACAGTTATTACACGTAATCACGTTTGCTCCTCGCTTTCGTCGTTCCTCGACTCATAGCAAATGTTTCCTAGCGACTGCTTGGGCCAACAGTCTGAATAGCAGAAAGTGTATCACTCTTTTTACAGCTTGACAACAATGTTACATACACGATAAAACATGTTGATATGATACAATATGCGCAATGTGGTTTACCTAAAAGTACTATTTGCAGAGAGTGCAGGAGTTATCTATGAGTGAGCAGGGCAAGGACATCCCTCATAGCCCGGACGCCAGAAGGCCGCCGTCCACACTACACCTCACACTTCCCCTTCCTCCCAGTATCAACGAGCAGTACGCAACCGTCGATGGACACCGTGTCAGCACAGTCGTTGCACGCCGTTTTAAGCAGCAGGTGCGTGATATATTGCGCACACTTGAACGACAGGGGCAGGTACATGATGAATTGTTACAATCCTTCCGTCAGGGCTACCTCGCCCTCTTCCTCGACTTTTATTTTTCAACGCCTCTAAAACGCGATCTCGATGGTGGTCTCAAAATCACACAGGATGCTCTCTGTGAGGGACTTGGACTCAACGATAATCGTGTTGTAGACATCCATCTCAGCAAGCATATTGATCCGTTGCACCCACACCTCTATGTCGAAATCGAGGCGATCAGCGACTGGCAATTTGATAAAGAATATGTTCTTCTCTAAGCCAGGACACCCGTTGCCTTCATCATTTCCCGAATGCAGCAAGGGGATGCCCCTCCCATAGACGAGTCTCGCTCGTTACCATATTGTATGGGAGGGGCATCCCCTTGCGGGTGCCCTAGTTCCCTCTTGTAATAGAACTACTAATATCTTCATTCTGTAACAAAAATGGACTCGATTCCTAACGAGGTGGCAATTTATGTTTCAATCATCCCAAAAAATACTACAACGCACATTGCTAGGACTACTCTTGAGTAGTGGTGTCGCTCTGCTTGCCTATCGAAGACGCTCACTTACTCGTAGTGGAGTAGCTGGAGCCATTATTACCGGTACAACGACTGTGGGCTTTGGTGGATGGGCATGGGGTCTCTCGCTGATCTTCTTTTTTGTCTCGTCAAGTCTTCTTTCACATTTTCGTGAACGTGATAAAGCAATAGTTGCCGAAGACAAATTTAGCAAAGGCTCTGAACGCGATATCCTGCAAGTTGCAGCTAATGGGAGTGTCGCAACACTTCTTGCCCTCGTCTATGGACTAAGCCCTTCATCTATAGTGCGTCGTGCATGTGAAGCTGGCTATATCGGTGCATTTGCTACCGCGACAGCGGACACATGGGCCACAGAACTTGGGACGCTCAGCACACAACCGCCACGTCTTATTACCACCGGTAAACGCACTCCTCCTGGCACCTCTGGCGGTATCACACTTCTAGGAACGGGTGTTGCAGCAGTTGGTGCAACCGCGCTAGGACTCTTCTACGCCCTCCTGCAAAGGCAACGTCATGTCACGTTTTCTCTCATTGGACTTATAAGTGGATTAGCTGGTAGCTTGTTTGATAGCTTCTTAGGGGCTACAGTGCAAGCGATGTATTACTGTCCCGTTTGCCAGAAAGAGACCGAGCGGCACATTCATAATTGTGGAACACAGACTGTTCCTCTTCGTGGTATAGCGTGGGTGAATAATGACGTAGTGAATTTCCTTGCGACCGCATTTGGTGCGGTAGTTGCAATGGGAATTGATGCATTGTTGTAGGGACCGATGTATAGCGTCCTTGTTGGCACAAGTTGGCCACGAGGACGCTATACATCGGTCCCTACATGAATCTCACATTACTTTTGGTATGGTAGTATGCTAAACGTTGACGTGCTACGTTCTGTTTAGTAGACTCACTGAAAGGTGAATGATTGTCCAACGTAGTGTCGTTATGAGGTAGATTCATGCCACAGTTTCATGCTTTCCCTTCGATAGAGCGCGATGTTGCTAACTCGGTAGAGGGGTCAGAAGCGCAACTTGCTTCTCAAACACCAATTACATCATCACTCGTTCCTCCGTTTATGAGACAATCACAATCACAACCGAGTACTGACGAATTTTCTCCGGTTTCACAACCGTTACATGATATTCCTACAACGCAATCATTGATACAAGCATTGCAGGCCAGCACATACACACCCCGAAGAACCGATCAACTTCTTGTGATACCTGGTAACAATAAACGTACGCGATTGTTGCCGGAGGCACAAGCCGCACAGATGCCTGTACGTCGCATGCGTCGTCGTTATCGACATGGCATTGCTCTTGGAACAATTGCGTTTGTGATGCTTTTCACAATGCTGACACTCGCACCTCTCGATGGTGGACAAAGCACATTTCACATCTTTAGTGGAGTGGTTAAATGGGCAAATGGGCAGCAGCAAAATTGGAACATTCTTGCACACACTGATACCACGAATGCTCAGCCTACCGTCCCTCCTATCGTAACTGTTGCGGGTAATGCACCTCCAATCACGCTGCCTACAAGCCAGTATGTTGCCATCGCGCGCCAGGACGCGATCAACGCGGGTATTCCGCCTGACTACTTTGTGCGCCAAATCTATGCGGAAAGCGGCTTTGATCCTAACGCATCTTCTCCTGCCGGTGCCATAGGTATCGCACAATTTGAGCCAGGGACAGCCGCAGGCTTGGGCATTAACCCCTACGATCCTATACAAGCATTGAGTGGTGCTGCACGTCTCATGGCATCGTACGCTATTCAATACAATGGCGATTATGCCAAAGCTCTCGCTGCCTACAACGCAGGTGGTGGCAACCTTGATAATGCGGTAAGCTCATGTGGTGCAGGATGGCTCAATTGCGTGCCCGCAGAAACTCAAAACTATATCTACAAAATTATGGGCATCTAACCAGATTCCGCCCACCAACCCCGGCCAGGGGTCCCCCCGCAGGCCGGTTTTTGTTGCCCTTACTCTGGTTTCCTTGACTTTTGGTGGAATACAACGTACAATTTGATATATCCATATGGAGATATGAGTAGCACGTAATGCGAATTGTTTTCTCAACCTCTTAAGGGGGAATCATTCATGGCTACACCGACATTACAGAGCGAAGAGGCTCTGGTAACACGTATTCACAAGCAACAACTCATCGAGTCTCTTGAGCATATGAGTCCAATTTATCTTGAAGGAATTAAGCGCATCCTCACGGTTTCTGCCGATACAGAGTTGATTAGTGCTCCCGCATACTACAATGCTGCTATACACGCTCCCTCGTTGAACACTTTTGGTTCCGCCATCTCGATTATACAGGACGAGATGGGTCATGCGCACATTGCCTATCGTCTTATGCGCGACCTTGGCGTCGATACCGAGAAACTGATTTTCGAGCGTGCTCCGCATAATTTCAAATATCCTTATGCTTTCGATGTACCGCTCGATAGCTGGGTCGAATTAATTGTCGCCAATGCATTTTATGATCGCGCAGGCTATACACTACTCGGAGACATCTATCAAAGCACAACCTTCGGTCCCTGGAAGCGTGCTCTTGTGAAGGTTGACAAAGAAGAGACCTTCCACCTGCGGCATGGTGAGCAAGGCATGCGCAAATTGAATAAGGATCGTAGTGGACATGAAGCTCTTCAGCAAGCAGTCAACTGGATGTTCTTGCTCACGGTTGAGTGGTTCGGTTTGCCCGATGGTCAGAAGAAGCACAGCGAGCAGCTTGATTATGGCTTCAAGGGTCATAGCAACGACGAACTACGTCAAATTTGGCTCTCAAGTACTGTACCTCTTTGCAATGAACTGCAGATTGATGTGCCCGCGCACTACGATGACGAGCAGGAAAAATACATCATTGATTGTGCTTTCCCCGCGCACTTCGATGCCAAGGCAAAATATTGGGATGGTTCCTGCACATGGGAAGATGTGATGAAGCGTTGGAAGGCGCGTGGTCCTAAAAACGAAGAATTTGTCGCTATGATTCAGCGTGGCAAAAAAGATATGCTGCGCCAGTTGGAGCAAGAGGACTAGCGGCATGACTACAACCTACCCTTCCTTACAAACACATACCGAAAAAGATACAGCGTGTCCCGCGCTCTGGGATGCACTACGTGATGTGATGGACCCAGAATTACCCATCAGCGTTGTGGACATGGGCTTGATTGTCGCGCTGACACAACAGGATGGGGCCGTCGATCTCAAACTCACTTTTACCGCGATGGGCTGTCCCGCGATGGAATTTATCATGGATGATATCCGTGAACGCCTGTTACAAGAGCCTGATGTACGCGAAGTCCATATCGACATCGTATGGGAACCTGTGTGGACGAAAGCCCGTCTGAGCGAAGAGGGCATCGACATCATGCGCTCGTGGGGAGTATCCGCATGAACGAAACATCTGTAGGGACCGATGTATCGCGTCCTCTTCCCATATCTGATGTCGTCTGGCACGTCTATGCACGGCGCAAATATGACGAGCCATTGCACGAAATCGGCAACGTGATGGCAGATGATGTCGAGCTAGCAAAGGTGTACGCCCGAAGTATCTATGACGAGTTTAGCTGGGTCGAAATGGTGATTATCCCACGAGACAGCATCGTTACAGTGATTAGCTCATAAGGATAGAGTGCATGAATAATCCAACAAGCACGCGCGCAGACAATCTAGCTCTCTTCGCTATTCTGTCCTCGCTGGCAGACAATAAGCAAGCAGTTGGACGACGATATGCGTACTGGTGCAATGGCGCCCCTGCATTGGAGGCCGCCGTTGCCGCCGCTGCCATGACGCAGGATGAGTTAGGCCATGCACGTACGCTCTATCCTCTGCTGGGCGATTTTGTACAGGCGGAGGCTGACCCGACACAAGTGGAACCAGAGACACGCACGTTGCATTATTCTCTTGCCTTTCTGGATAAGAATTTCGTGGGCTGGTCCGATTTTGTCGCCACAAATTTTCTGTTTGATACCGCTCTGAGCACCTTCTTTGAGGCTGCACAGAACTCGACCTACGAACCATTACGTCAACGCGCACGAAAAATTCTGCAAGAGGAACGCATTCACCTGATGCACGGTGAGGGTTGGGTACGACGCCTGGCAAAAGCTGGCGGTGCCGTAAAAAGAACGCTTGCCACCTCAATTGACCAGCTATGGAACGAGACTCTGTGCTGGTTTGGTCCCAACGATGACTTTGCAATGCAACACTTGCATCAAGAAGGTGTTATCGACGCTACGCCTGATGAACTACGAAGTTGTTATCTACACAAGGTTATGCCAACACTAAAACAAATGGGCTTTGGTGTTCCCGCAACATTCAATGAAACAACACAACAATGGGAGGCAAATGAGGCGTTACCTTGGGGACGATGGGATAATGTGGGGAGACGATTTAACGCTGTGTAGGGACCGATTTATCACGTCCTTGTCGGCATGGTCAATCGTCAAGAGGACGTGATAAATCGGTCTCTACAGAGATAGGATGCATGAATGGATATGCGCTATAATGCGAGCGAAATAGAACCACAAGGTGCGCAGATTCTCTGCCCCTATTGCGGTTCGCATCAGACAGAATTATTCTCATTATTCGGTCAGCAACTGCTGACGGTACAGTATTATTGTAATGCTTGTCATACACCGTTTGAACGTATCAAGGATGATGAGGTCCTGAACGACTACGCAGCACGAAAGGAAAGCGAAGCATGACGACAACTACAGAGCGTACACTGGTAAACTACACCGTAACCGAGGGTATCGCGGTTATCGAACTCACGAATGCACCCGCTAACACGTATAGCTATGAGATGATGCAGCAACTCGACCACGCTATTCTGGAGGCTCGTTTCGACGAGAGCGTTCACGTGGTGGTAATACGTGGCGCAGGCGAAAAGTTCTTTTGTGCTGGAGCAGAGATTAGTATGCTGAATAAGGTTTCGCCAACCTTCAAGTATTATTTCTGTCTCCACGCAAACGAGACGCTGACACGACTTGAGCAAACGCCCAAACTGGTGATTGCCGCGCTCAATGGACATACCGTTGGTGGTGGTTTAGAGATCGCGCTCGCCTGTGATATTCGTATCGCGCGACGAGGTGCTGGCAAAGTTGGTCTACCAGAGGTCAGTCTGGGTGTTATGGCTGGTACAGGTGGTACACAGCGTATGGCACGAGCATTACCAAAGAACAAGGCAATAGAGTTGATGACTGAGGGCCGCTTGTTCAGCTTCGAGGATGCCCTAGAACTCGATTTGATTAACTACATCTACGAGTCCGATAACTATTGGGAACAGGTCATGGCCTACGCAAAAACATTTTGCCCGCCGAACCGCGCCTCTAAGACGGTTGGACGCATTAAACGCTCGGTGCAGTCTGGCTCGGAGATGGCCTTTTCCGAATCGCTCGCCCTCGAACGTGAGTTGCAACAACTCTGCTTCCAGAGCGAAGATGCAAAGGAGGGTATTGCTGCCTCCATCGAAAAACGTAAAGGGACATTTGCAGGGAAATAATCAGATAGAACAATAAAAAAAGCAGTATGTAGTCATACATGACTACATACTGCTTTTTTTATTGTTCTATCTGGAAAGGGAACTTTTTCTTCGCAAGAAACGTCTTGACAAAGGACAAGATATCCAACATATTGCAACAGTATCAAAGGAGCATATAGAATGCCTACTCTTCATTTTTTGACAAACACAAAACGATCTCTATCGTCATTCTTTCTCGCCCTCGTGCTACTTACCCTCACTGGTATCGTTGCCGCCTGTGGTACAAACGCGGGTTCAGGAACAAGTACTGGTGGAACAGGAAGTAGTCCCGCGAATCCATCTCCTACGGCGGTTAAAGGCTATGGAACTGCGCAAGGTTGTCCCAGTGATATGGTTGTGAGTACCGCACCTTCAGTAGCAAACGTAGTGGTGAAGCCAGGTCAGACGAACGCTCCGATTACTGCGCATGTCGGTGATGTGGTAGAGATTCGTTTACCATTTGGTCAAAAGTGGTCAGGCCCGACTGCTTCAGTGGGGGGCTTGGAAATGCAGCAACCATCAGGCTACGCATGGAAAACTGATAATGTGTGTGTGTGGCGTTTCACCGCTAAGTCTGCTGGCACGACTAACCTTGAGTTTCATCAGCAAGCATTGTGTAAAAAGGGTCAACTTTGTCCCATGTATATTGCGGAGGTCCCCTTCACCATCACTGTGAAATAATTGTTATTAGAGGTTGTACGAATGCCATACATAGCATTCGTACAACCTCTAATAACAATTATTTCACTGATTGTAGCCACCGTTTAGCCTCTCGAACCTCTTCGTGTGTAATCGTATGTCCACCGTTATGCCAATAAGCCTCGACAGCTGCGCCTGCCTGTTGCAACATTTGCACGAGTTGCTCTGTATTTGGCATTGGGACAATTGGGTCACGGCGACCCGCACCTATAAACACTTGCTTGTCTGTAAGATTCGGCAATTCCTCTGGTACAAATGGCACCATTGGATGAAGCAATACTGCTGCTGCGAGGGCCTGTGGACGTAGCAGTAGCATACTTGCCGCGATATTTGCTCCATTGGAGAAGCCAACCGCGATTACGCGTTCGGCATCGAAACTGTATGTTGTACTTGCGATGCCCACAAAATCCGCGAGTTCATGTGTGCGCTCTATCAGGTCTGGTACATCAAAGACGCCCTCAGCAAGACGACGGAAGAAGCGTGGCATTCCATTTTCGAGTACCTTGCCACGAAGACCGAGTAACCCCGCGTTTGGGTTCAGCATACGTCCCAGGTCCAGTAGATCATTCTCATTTCCACCTGTGCCGTGCAACAACAATAGCGTCGGTTCATGCCGTCCCGTTTGCACCGGAGGGATATAGTGATGTGTAAAGCTCAGCATATTTTTCTTGTTGTTCATTCGCATCATCCTTTACGTCTATTGTAGGGGTCTAATTCTATTACACCTATAGGCGTCAAGTTAAGCAAAGATGAGCTTATGTGCGAAGGGGCTTCTCAAGCCAGTTCACAAGGATTGTAGACTCGCAAAACGTGAGAGCGTTCCTTGCCAGACAATAGCTCCTTTGTTCGTAGAGGGCAATTGCGGCATTGGCTTGAGAAGTCACTCGGAAGAGTCTCATGGGTTTCTCCTTTCAAAGCTCTGCAATCCTTAACTTGACGCCTATGGGGTCTAATTCTATTACACCCTGTTGGCGATGCACAAATTTAGAGGTATGTTGAAACGCTTGTACATGTTTCCCAACATTGTTGATTGCCAACAGGGTGTAATAGAATTAGACCCTTACATGGTACAATGATATCGCACTACTACGATATCTCATCTATACATAAAGGGAAATACTTATGCACAGATATACAGTTCTTCCCCTCTTTATACTATTGCTCAGTTTCGCCTGCATCCTGGCTGCTTGTGGTGGTGATACTGCGGCGTCTACCCCAACGGCACCCCAACTTATCAAAAATGCCCAGACCGCTCTACAAAAGGTCACGGCCTATCACTTCAATCTTGCTGCCGAAGGTGCGGGTGCTGGTGGCTTCCTGGTTGTGAAAAGTGCTGATGGTGATACTATTGTACCTGACAAACTTCAGGCTGATGCTGACGCGGTTGTGTTAGGAAACATCGTGAAGGTGAAGATTATTTCTCTAGCGGACAAGCAATACGTTACCGATCCCATAAGTGGCAAGTGGCAACCTACAACTGGCCTGCTAGACCCGCGCACTCTCTCAGACTCCAAAACTGGCATTATCGCTATTCTGGGACTTATTCAAAATCCTAGCACACCAACAGATAGTAACGTTGATGGCAAACCCTGCTGGAACATCAATGGTCAACTCAACGCTAAAGACATTCAAGGCATTACGGGTGGTGGAACTCCTGCCAATGCCAAAGATGATGTGTCAACGTGTATCGGCAAATCTGACAGCTTGCCCTATCAAATTCGTATCACTGGTATTGCCATACAGGGCGACACCGACAAAACGGTACGTACCTTTAAGCTCTCAAAATTCAATGAAAGTATCACTATCGTTGCGCCAATCTAGCGTAAGAGGGTATTCATGCACAGAAAAGAGATGTATATAGGGAATGATGAAGGCAGCGGGTGCCCTAGCTCTACATCGGGTGACGTATATGAGACCTGATATGACAAAAAACACAGGACGTTTAGCACTCCTCGCGGCGTCTATCGCGGTCTTTCTCACCGCGCTTGATCAGACGGTTGTCGTGACGGCCTTGCCACAAATCGTCACCGACCTAAGTATACCGATCAATCAGATTGATCGTGCCGCTTGGATTATCAGTGGTTATTTGCTAGGCTATGTCATTGTTATGCCACTTATGGGTCGTGTCTCCGATCTGTACGGACGCCGCCGTGTCCTCATTATCTGTCTCGGTATCTTCGCGGCAGGTTCGCTTTTGTGTGGACTTTCCCCCATGCTAGGTGGTAGTGATGTTGGTACACAGATTGTCGCACCTCTACAATATCTTGGTGTTAATATTGATGCCCCTGGCTTGATTTGGCTTGTCGCGGCACGTTTTGTACAGGCCGTTGGGGGCGGTGCTGTTGTACCTATCGCAATGGCGATAGCGGGAGATTTTTATGGTTGGGAACGACGTAGTTTTGCCCTTGGCTTGATCGGTATGGTGACAGAGGCCGGTGGCGTGCTGGGACCGCTCTACGGCTCTCTCATCGTCCAGCTAGCGGGCTGGCCTATGATCTTCTACCTCAATCTACCAATTGTCGCTATCCTGCTCTTCCTGGTCTGGCGTTTTATTCCTACTCACAACATAGCAGGAAGCACACAACACACACGAGGACGTATTGATCTACTTGGCACACTCCTACTCGGTGCTTCCCTGACCTGTCTCAGTCTTGGTCTTGCGCAAGAGGCGGCACAAATTACACCCGCAACTCTTGGTGCTAGCAATGCCACTGTCCAGAACAATCCCTGGTTGATTGCTGCGGCATTGATCCTGCTGGCGTGTTTTATTGGTTTTGAGTTTGCGCGTGAGCGACGTGCAGGATGGCCTGTTATCGAACTCTCACTTTTTAAGCGTAGCACGTTCTCTGCTGCTGCCCTCGTCAGTTTACTTGTTGGTGCCGCTCTCATTATTGCGATGGCTGATATTCCAATTTTTGTCGCCACTGTCTTGAATCGTCCGGCGTTGGAGAGTGGACTTGCGCTCTTGCGTCTTACCGCGATGATTCCAGTTGGAGCTTTGCTTGGCGGTTGGCTCTGCTCCCGTATCACCTGTCGCTGGACTGCATTGCTTGGCTTATTGCCTACCGCGCTCGGCTTCTGGCTTATGCATCTCTGGTCGCTTCACGTTGATTGGACACAGATCACCGAGAGTACGCTGCTCGCAGGCTTTGGTTTTGGTCTGGTCATCGCTCCCATTGGCACAACCGCGATAAATGCGGCAAACGAGCAACAGATGGGTATGGCATCATCTATCATAACTATGTTGCGCATGGTTGGTATGATTCTTGGCCTTGCCGCTCTTACCTCCTGGGGATTGGGCCGTTTCCGCGCACTTGCTACTCTGTTTACACTACCTGCAGGTATCAAGTTTGGCAGTGCGGCATACAACACGCTGTACGGCAATTATCTGGTCTCAGCCGCGCATACCGTTTACACCGATATTTTTCTGGTGGCTGGTGTTATCTGCCTTATAGCCCTTCTTCCAGCCCTCTTTTTGCAGGGAAGAAAACTCTCTTCGCCTCCTGTTCGTAGTACTGTAGGAACCGATTTATCGCGTCCTATTCAACAGTCAGAATATATACAGGACGTAGAAATGCCCGTTATGAATTTTGACAATCGACCGTCGAAATGAATGGATGTATTGTAGGGGCTATAATTATGCGGTTTGACAAACGCATCAGGAGATAAAACGTCTGTAGGGGTCTAATTCTATTACACCCTATAGGCGATAAACTATGTTCGTAGACGTGATGAAACGGTGCAAATGTCCTGTCTGCATTGTGGTAGGCCAACAGGGTGTAATAGAATTAGACCCCTACAATTGACGTTCCCGTATGCGATTATTATGATAAACAATCATTGCAACAGAAAATATTGAGATTAAATATTGAGATTATGGAAAGGGGAGGCGTTGTATGAGTCGGGGAAGCATGAGACCAGAGGATGAAGCACCGCGACGCAGGAGACGCGATGAGGTCTACTACGAAGACGAAGAGGCATACGCTGACGAGTACGATGATGCCGAATATGAGGAGGAACCTCCAGTACGGCGGCAGACTCGTCCTCGTGCCACACAACGTATTCAGCAGTCACCACAACGTCCACGCCAATATCCGTCACAACGTCGGGCAAGCAATCCAACACGTTCGCAACGTCCACGCCCACATCCACGTCGTAAGCGTAGCGTATGGCCTGTCCTCCTCGGCGGTTGTGCGATTGGTATTTTTTTCACTGTTGTCGCTGCAGCTGTTGTTGTTTTCTTTACCGTTCGCAGTGCGCAAACGGGTGGCGTTCCTATCATCGGTGGAGGCATTGGTGGTGGTACGCAGACATTCACTAGCGAGGCAACACAAGCTATCACGCTAAGTAGCCTAACACAAATGCAGGTATGCAACAAGATTGGTAATGTCTCCATCGTTGTTGATCCCAATGTTGATGCAGCAAGCATTCAAACAACTAAGATTGTACATATGAACAGTAAGGCCAGTGCCGATCAAGAATTTGGACGTATCAATGTTTCTGTGCAGCAGCCTCCTACAGGGACACAAAATCTCATGTGTGCCTCATCTGCTCCATCAGATACGCCAACTGCATCCACAACACCGGTAGCAAGCGCAACGGGAGGCGCGCTACTTGTCAATACCGCAATTCCCGATAGTGATGGTCTTCTACATGGGACAGGCGATGCGGTTGACATGAAAATCACACTTACACCAAAACTCTTCGCAAGTGCGAGTACACCCCTGCAACTTAATGTGCAAGCAGCGTTAGGCAACGTAACCGTCGATGGTGTCAGTGGCATCCTCAATATTGTCGGAAGCAGTGGCAATGTTACTGTGACGCGTGCTACCCTGATTAGTGGTTCTAGCATAGGCACCGGGCAGGGTAACGTCACATTCAATGGTATCGTAGCGGCACCTGATGACGCAACAACACAGGCCAGTTTCGTCATTCGGAGCGAACAGGGCAAACTTGATGTGACACTTCCCGCAAGTACAAATCTTGTGCTGAGCGCGAACACGAACGTTGGCACCATTCATAGTGACTTCCCAATCACCGCCACAAGCAGTAGTGGTTCCGCAAGTTATCGCGGCCCACTTAATGCCACGGCTCCCACTCAATCGCCTGCCGTACTCACCGTCGATGTCAGCACAGGCGATATAAATATACATAAAGGAGCGTCGTAGGGACCGATTTATCGCGTCCTCTTAGCATATCGATTGCCGAGAAGGACGCGATAAATCGGTCCCTACAGATGACGTATCTCCATTCATGTGTCAAACCTCAAAATCTGGACCTTATGAACATAGAATATATTGGCATATGTGAAATAGTTACTTGTCAGTCGCTTATCACTACAGTATAATCGCTCAAGAAATGTATTTTTGGTACTAATTATGGAGCGTTCTATGGATGTTGTGAATGGACAGCTTGGCTCACTTATCTTCCTGACAGGTTCGTTATCAGGGAAAACAGTTCAAATTGCTAAACCAGTGGTTACACTTGGGCGTGAACCAACAAATGATATCGTGCTTTCTGACCCTTCTATATCACGACATCATGCGCAAATTCTTTGGGCAAATGGTTCCTGGACAATCACGAAGCTTGCACCACAAAACACAATGAGCGTCAACAATCGTGACATGCAGCAAGGGCCTCTAAACGATAAAGATATCATTGGCTTAGGAGGCATCACATTTCGATTTCAAGCTCCTGCGAGCGCGAGCAACGCAGTTAAGGTTTCTGTGCTAGCAGCCAACAACGTACAAGTTGTGCCGCAACGTGCTACTCCGCCACCTGTTGTACCACTGCCACCACCCGTCGTACCGAATGCTTACATAGCAACACAACGCGCTTCAAATCCTGGCAACGGTACTATTGCACAAGCTATGCCCTCACTCGAAGTATCCGCCAACACGGATAATGACAAGAAGTTGTATTTGTTGTCTCCCGCCAAGCAGGTGTTCAACATAGGGCGCGATCCCTCAAACGATATCGTCATTAATCGACCAACCGTGTCAGGCTTTCATGCGCAAATTCTTCGTGAAGGCAATTCACTCGTTATTGTACATCCTCATCCACAAAAAGGTTCAACCGCTAATGGTCTGAGTTATAACGGGCAAGTGTATCGGGGAAGTACACCTTTTCGGAAACCACTAGCTCGTGGCGATATCTTTCGTATCGCAGACGAACATGGAACGTTCGTCACGCTTGCTTACAACGATGGTAGTGGTGCTATTCAGGAAGCTATTCCAGATATTCGACCGTTCCAATTAGGAACAACCGCGGTTGTGACGATTGGACGCACTCCAGATAACATGGTTGTACTGAATCATCCACAGGTCTCCGGTCATCATGCGCGACTGGAAAGAGTGGGCAGTGACTACAAAATCGTTGACCTTGGCAGTACCAATCACGTATACGTCGGTGGTCAGTTGGTGAGAGATCAGGTTCTGCGCGTTGGCGATGAAATACGCATTGGCCCGTTTAAGCTTACCTACACCGGAACTGAACTGACGCAGCATGATGAGCGCGATGGTATCCGCATTGACGCGCTGAACGTTACTAAAGTGGTAGGCAACGACAAAACCATCATCATCAACAATATCTCTATCGCTATTCCTCCACGCAGTTTTGTCGCCCTTGTCGGTGGCTCTGGTGCAGGCAAATCTACTCTGATGGATGCTCTTAATGGTCTGCGACCCGCGCAACAGGGCACGGTACTCTATAACGGACAGGACTACTACCAGAATCTCGCTGCGTTCAGCACACAACTTGGCTATGTGCCACAAGAGGATATCATTCACCGCGACCTGACGGTTGAACGCGCGCTCTACTATGCCGCGAAACTCCGCTTACCGAGCGATACAACAGAGAAGCAGATTCAGCAACGTATCGAGGAAGTGCTGAGTGATGTCGATATGACGTTTCGGCGTAAGGTGCTTGTCAGCAAACTTTCAGGAGGACAGCGCAAACGCGTCTCTATCGCGCTTGAACTCCTTGCGGACCCCAACGTCTTCTTCCTGGATGAGCCGACATCGGGCCTTGATCCAGGTTTGGACCGCAAAATGATGCAACTGCTCAGGACACTGGCGGATAGAGGACGTACTATCGTTCTAGTGACACATGCAACGAATAACATCAAATCCTGCGATTTTGTATGTTTCCTCTGTCGTGGTGGACGTTTAGCCTATTTTGGACCGCCTGACGAGGCGAAAGCCTACTTTGGCAAGAGCGATTTCGCGGAAATCTATAGCACGCTTGAGCCGCCCGACGACAAGTCTACGATTCCGCAAGAGGCCGAAGCACGATTCAAGCAATCCGCCGACTTTATGAAATATGTGGATGCTCCGCTCAGGAACGATACAGGGCGTATCACCAACGTTGCTGCACCCACCACTGTTGTCAAACAACCGAAGCGCGGCAATCCCTGGAAGCAATTCGGTCTCCTATCATCACGCTATATGGAACTGCTCAAAAACGATGTAGGCAATCTGCTGATTCTACTTTTGCAAGCACCGGTCATTGGTATTATTCTGTTCCTGCTGACAAACCCGATGGCGTTCAGCGTAGGAAGTGACTCCAATAGCTTGTTGTTTTGTCCACCACGCACGACTACGATCTCTGGACAAAGCGTCAGTTACAACAACTGTGACGATCTCTATAATTTACTACAAAGCGATCAAGGGCAACAATACGCGCAACAGCATGGTGGTGTCGGTGCTGTTATGGAGAGCGCGGAGGCGGCAGGTGGTGGCAATGCCGAAACAACACTCTTTATTATGGCTTTTGCCGCCGTCATGTTTGGATGTATCAACGGGGCACGTGAGATCGTCAAAGAGGCCCCCATTTATAAGCGAGAGCGTACTGTCAACCTTGGTATCGTGCCCTACATGTTCTCAAAGATTATTGTACTTGGCATACTTTGTCTTGCTCAAAGTCTTGTACTCACCTTTTTAGTCAGTATCAAGGCACCATTCATGCACTCCACGCTCTTCCCGCCGTTTATGGAGATATATATTACAATGGCTTTGACCTCGCTTGCAGGCTTAATGCTTGGTCTCACTGTCTCAGCCCTTGTGCCGAATAATGATCGTGCGATGAGCATTGTACCATTGGTACTCATTCCACAAGTGATTTTTTCGGGTATCATCTTCAAACTCAACAACCCTGTTCTGCAATTTCTAGGTGCCTTCTTTCCAGCTCGTTGGGCGATGGCAGCAATGGGTTCAAGCGTTGGCATTCATGGGAGTCTGATTGGGTCTGATGATTTTTCATTTCAAGGAACGTTGTATTCTCAAGTGGGCGAAGGCGCGGCTGTATTCCACTTGTTTCTATGCTGGTTCTTTCTCATTCTGACCATCTTCTCCCTAGGTGGTCTTATCGCCTACTTCCTTAAAAAGAAGGATATACGGGGATAGAAGCCTTTAACGTAAAGACGCACCAATCGAATGCAAGAAGTCCAAAATCTCGCGGTACGATTGAACCGCCGTGGTTTCGTAGTAGACAATTGAGTGCTGCTTACAATACGCTTTGATGATGCGCTGTGCCTCTTTCAAATTGTTGCGTGGCATACTCGGAAACAAGTGGTGCTCGACCTGATAATTTAAACCAGCATAGCAAAAGTCAACGATGGGATGCGAGGTGACATTGCGAGCAGTAAGCACCTGTCTGCGTAAAAAGTCCAAGGGACTATTCTTCTCTATAAGAGGTATGCCTTTGTGATTGGGTGCGAAGGTCGCTCCAAGATATAGACCGAGAAACGCTTGATGGACCAGGATAAAGACGATGCCTTGCCACAGATGAAACACCGAGAAGACCAGCCAGAAGTACAGCATATAGTGAAGCACAAGCAGGCTCACCTCGGCCCAGTAATACTTCACGTGATGCTTCATCAGGTA
>CAXUHF010000068.1:0-13474 GCA_964250765.1 uncultured Ktedonobacteraceae bacterium
CCCCCCCCCCCCCCCCCCCCCCCCCCCCCCACCTCTTGTTTATAATGAAATGCTAGACTACTTCGTGCTTATTGCGAAGACGTGAAGGTTTCCGCGACTAACAGTTGAAGGCAATGTAACGCTTTTCAGTGTCTTGCCAGCCTGTAACGTAACTCCTACATAGAACACGTTGGGCATCTGGTTCATCTGCATGCCACCAGCTGAGTCGCGGTACGTCGTATTAGCTACGACTTGCTCTCCATTTAGTGGTGCTGCTGCTCCTCCACTCAGTGTCCAATCGCTGAACGCCAGTGTGAAGGGTTGTGTTGTGCCATCGGTATAGGTGATGGTTGCCGCGCCCATTGAGGGGCCGAAACCTGATGCACCCAGGAATGCCAGCGTGGTTGCTCCCTTGACTGGTGTAACGGGAATTGTTTGGCCTTGAGCTAGCACATTGTCGGGCGTGCCTACTGCTGATGCAGGCCATGTGAAGGAGACGCCGTTGAAGGTGACAACTTTTCCAGGTGTGATTCCTGCATTCTGCAATGCTTGAGAAGAATAGCTGAAGCCTACACCGTCGAAATTACCAGTTCCCATGTTCGCGTCGCTGCTGGTTGCACTATTGTTGAATGGAAGTACAGTTGGTGTACCAACAGGGTTGCCACCAACAGGAACAGGATTGCCACCAATAGGATTGCCACCAATAGGATTGCCACCACCGCCCTGTCCTGCTGTGCAGGTCTCGGTTACGGTTCCATTCGCAAAGGCTAATGTGCATGCTTGTCCATTAATCATGACTGTACCTGTGCATCCTGTTACCACAGTACCGTTGACGTTGCAGTTAGGAGCTGTCGTTGTACCCGTACCCGTACCCGTACCCGTACCCGTACCTGTGCCGGTACCCGTGACGGTCAATTGTGCTGCTGTTACCACACCATTACCATCTGTGGTGAGTGTAACGGGATTTTTGATGTTGAGAAGTCCAACACAGTTCAAGCCATTGGCACTCAACGTTGCATTCAGACGGTTTGCCAGGAAGGTAAAGAGAGAGTTTGCAGTTACACCGCCATCAGGGGAAGGGCGGGCCAGAAACGTCTGCATATCCAATTGTAATTTTGGCAAGGCTGTGTTCACGATGTTGGTGCAGTAGGTTGTTTGATTTGCGGCAGCGACCGAAGGCGCGGGTAATTGATCGACGCCAACACGGTATGCGTTTACCTTTGCAATTTTAGGTTGGTTGTTGACGAGCGTCATTTCGTCGCCGGGGGGAACCAACGCAACTGGTGCCTTCTGGTTGGCGGCGGCCTGTAACTCGTCGGTCGGCAATGTTGCGGTCATCGCGCCGTTGTTCGTCAGATCGGGAATTTGCCATGCCTGACAGCCGAGTGCTGGATCAAGGACGCGTGAAACCAATGCATTATCGCTTGGATTACCCAGTGTCTTTGCATTCTGTAGCTGTGCCATATTTGCCGTTGAAAGTTGGGCTGTTTGACCATTGCCATTTGCAAGATACTGTGTCTGCACGTTATCGCTCTGGTCCATATCGACAACAGCGAAGCTGCGTGTTGTAGGGCATGCTTGTCCGTCGTTTGCCGTACCAATAGTTGGAACTGTGATCTTCTGTGCCTGAATCGCTGCATTCACAAAGCGGAAGAAACGGGGCGCATTACAATAGGCGAACTGCCCAAAGTCTGAACCGCCGAGGCCATTAACACAACGTCCATTAGCAGTATCACCAGTTAAATGTAAAATGGTGCCGTTGAACCCGAACCAGAGGGCGACGATAGACCCGCGCGGAAGCTGAGGCGCGACAGGAGCAACGGCTGGCTGCGTTCCCTGATCGACGACTAGCGGCTCGTAGGCAGAAAGGGTGTTTGCCGCTGGATCATAGATGACTGCTTGTACAAACGCTGACTGACCAGTATTAGCTTCATTACACGGTCCTTGTGCGGGATCGGTAGCAGATAGTTGATAGGGCGTTGCCAATCCTTGTGCCGTTAAAGGCTGATTGGGGACCTGTAACGAACAGTTCACATTGACAGCCGCCGCTGCATGGGAGAAGATATTTTTTTGAGCAGCGATAAATACGCCCGCTCCTATCACAACGAGTAAGGTGACACCTACACCGATGAGCATTAAAGGTGAAAAACGTGGACGCCGTGTTCTTGGGGAACGCAGGCCGGACTGAGACCTGTTTGGTAACTGGGGTCGTGTTAATGTTTGCATGCTAAGTCTTTTCCTTTTTCCTAAAAATAGTGCTTGAAAATAGTGCTTGACGAATGGATGGTGGGGGACCTATCGTCTCCATGCACCAGAAACTCCTCTATGAGTCTGTACTGGTCAAAAATTCTGTGATACTGAAACGTAGTACTTTGCGAATGACAAGATACTTTTTATGAGAAGGACATCTTGACATCCAGATATGTGCCCGTCCTTTCAACATGCGAGAATAGCATGCTAAATATGAATGTGTAGATGTATTCCTTATCGAGATACATCTATGTTGAAACATTTTGGAATACAGCGATATCTATTTATCCTCGATGGTGTGAGTATACACGTCTTTTTACTCTTGCATAGAGAAATTCGCGGAAAATGACAGAAAAGTACTAAGAGGTGGTAAAGGTATGTAGATTAATCAGCAAAGAAATGTTCGACATCCCGAATGCTTGAAGTCCTGCGTGCAGGTGGAAGCGCGTTTAATACCATTTTGCCATAACCCTTTGTGTGCAAGCGTGTGTCTAATATCGCCATCACGCCTCGGTCTTCGCGGCTACGCAGCAAGCGACCAAGTCCTTGTTTGAGACGCAATACGGCTTGCGGTAAGACATATGTGCCGAACCAATTCTCGCCCGCTGCCTTCATTTGTGCCACACGTGCTTCATGCACAGGGTCGTCGGGTGGATCAAAAGGCAGTTTGTCAATGACAACAAGCGATAAAGCTTCGCCCGCGATATCGACGCCTTCCCAGAAACTCTTGAGACCAAAGAGAACCGATCCCTCTTCCTCACGGAAACGCCGCGTGAGTTCAAGGCGCGTCATATCGCCTTGTTTGAGTAAAGGGTATGGCAAGTGCGGTGACATAAGTTCATAAGCGCGCTCTAACATGCGTTTACTAGAGAAAAGCAAGAAGGCACGCCCATGTGAAGCCTTGACCAGCTTGTACATCTCGCGCGCAATAGCCTTCATATAATCATCAGAACCTGAGCCGTAGGTTGGTTCAGGCAGATCGCGTGGCATATAGAGCAAAGCATTACTTTCATAGTCAAAGGTGAGCGGCAGGATGCGTTCCAACACCTCGTCTGGTCCATCGGTTTGTTCAAGTCCCACGCGCTTACGGAAGTAGCCAAAATTCGGTCCCTTTTCCTCTGGATGCATTGGGTTAGGACCAATCGTGGCGAGGGTAGCCGAGGTGCAGATAACGTTAGTCTTCTTAAATAGCTTTTCTTGTAACCAACTTGTAACATCGAGTGGAGCAGCCGAAACCTGTAGCTGAATTCCGCCGCGCTGTCCCGATGTTTGCACGCGCTCAACGTAATACACGAACTTGGTCGGCTGTGCCACCGAGAACACGGTGCGGATATTTTCGCCAAGATTTTGTGTACGTTTGAGCAACTTATCGTATAGCTGATCCTCTTTGTCTGGTAAGTTTTTCGGGCGTTGCTTCCGCAGCGAGTCGGCAAGGTCAGAGATGACCGTTGCTAGCTTAAGCCCCTCTTCTAACGGTGCTTCGAGGTTGATACGCCCTTTGAAGCCTGGATTGGCAACCTGAGCTAGTCGCTCCCATGTATGCGTTGATTGCTTCATCGCGTCATCTTGTAAGCTCAACTGGCTATGATTGCGTAACGTGCGCTGACTGAGCAGCGTTTGTATTTGAGCAGGTCCAATGGTGATGGTAAACGAGCGCGTCGCCTCTTCCTCTAAATGATGGGCTTCATCCAGAATGATCACATCACGTTCGGGCAGAAGGAAACCACCAATTGCAGCATCAAGTAGTAGGAGTGTGTGATTAACGACGATTATTTGAGCCAACGCAGCCTGTTCGCGCATCTGGCGTACATAGCAATCCGCATAATAGCCACATTTGCTCCATGCGCACTGATCGCTATCCGTCGCAACCTTGCTACGAATATCGTTAGGAAGCTGAAAGCCGAGCGTCTCAAAATCGCCCATGAAGTCCGAGTCAGGATCGTTTGTGATATCCACAAGCCGCTTAAAATCAGCATTCTTTGCGTAGTATTGCATGCCCGTTCGTTCGTTCTCTAAACGGTCAAGGCAGACATAGTTTCCGACACCCTTCACCAGTGCCGCCCCGAAGTCCTGGATATGCTTTTGCACGAAGGGAATATCTTTATAAAAAAGCTGCTCTTGTAACGCCTTGTTTGCTGTACTGATGATAGCGACCTTGCCAGAGCGCACGGCAGGAATTAAGTAGGAAAGACTTTTTCCAGTACCTGTAGCGGCTTCGACCAGAGCGGGAACATTCTCATTCAGAGCGCGTGCAACTAGCTTCGCCATCTCGACCTGTGCTGGTCGCTCTTCGTAACCAGGAAGTTGTTGCGAAAGTACACCTCCTTGTTCAAGATCGGCAGAGACAATGCTTTGTAAGCGTGAATTGTTGATAGAAGGTGTAGGTTTTTTCGGCTGAACTGTCTCTTCTAGTTCTTCATCAGCTGAAGGCAAAGCAGGAACAGTAAACTGTGTCTCTACGGGTTTAGCACTGTTCTGTTTGATTGCTGTGAGTGTTTCGTGGTGCTGTATAGAAGCAATGGGCGCAATAAATTGTGCCCCTACCGCCGTTGCATCTTCATTTGCTACGGGTGATGGAGGCGTTACTATTTTGTGTACTACTGGTGCGATAGGACGTACTTTAGGACTGGCAACGACACCAAGCAAGGCTTTCAAATATGCATCAGCGAATGCTTGCACGGTGGAGAAACGTTCCTCTGGTTTATAGGCAAGTGCTTGTGTCAGGACACGCTCTACAAGAGGTGAGATGGCGGTATTGATACTGCTAGGTGTGGGAAACACAGTTTTTTCTTGTTGCTCTAACAAGAGTTCGCGTTCGGTTGCTTCAAATGGGCGGCGTCCACAGAGCCACTCATAGACCATCACTGCTAGCGCGTATTGATCGCTTGCTGCGACTGGCAAACCTTGCAGGTGTTCTGGTGCCATGTAGGGAATAGCGAATGCTTCATCGTCAAGCGTAATTTCGGGTGTGCTCAACGAGAACTCGGTGAGAAACGGGTTTTTGCGAGCATCAACGCTAATGCTTCCTGGATGTAGGTTGGTATGCAGTGTATTTTGCACATGTGCGTAATGTAAGGCATCAGCGATAGGAGATAGGATAGGCCGTATGTCAGCAGGAGCATGCTGTGTATCGCTGGCAAAATATTGGCGTAGCGTCTCCCCGTCCCGACGTTCCAGCACAAGATAGCCAAAGTCGCCATCGAAATCAAAGGTTTGCGTATCAAGGATGCTACGATGTTTGAGCTTCTTGAGTTGCGTTGCGCGCTTCTGGAAGGCTTCTTTGGCCTCTTGTGATGATAAGGGAGTGTCGAGTCGCTTAATGGTTACGTCTTTTTTGCCACGTTTACTGTAGTAAAAGCTACTCGTAGAACTCCTGCTTACCAAACTGGTGATCGTGTAAGTTCCAATGCGCTCAAGCTCTACGTCCGGCATGCTATCCTCAATCTCCTCATTACCCAAAAGTGCGAACACATGTTTGTCTTTGCAGTATAGCATAGCACACCAGAGGGAACAATATTGTATATGGAAATTGAGCGTGCGTAAACTCTATTCGTAGGACTCCGTTTATTGTGCTCAAAGCCGAAATTATTAGCTATAGTTTTTCAGCATCGTATGTAAGAGATCAACCTATATGGTTTCGTGTATGGCCCCTACTTGACACTCACTGCTAGATAAGGTATATTAGTGTATATAATACACTAAGCAGGTAGAACTACAGAGTAGGTAACTATCAATAGTAGTATAGAAGGTCACACTGAATTTGTCGAGGGTTTAGAGGATTATTATATGGAAGAGCATAGTGTAGCTACAGAGAAACAAGCCAAGAACCATGTACAAAAGAAGCAAACCAAGGCACAAGCACATAATTATGATGTTAGCAAGTATGAACGGCCTTCGGTGACGGTGGATGTGGTGATGATGAGTTTACGCCAACGAGACTTACAGGTGCTCTTGGTCAAGCGTCGTTCGTGGCCTTATGAAGGTATGTGGGCTGTTCCAGGTGGATTTGTCAATATGGATGAGTCGTTGGAGACTGCCGCGAAGCGTGAGTTGCAAGAAGAGACAGGGCTACAGGATGTCTATTTGGAACAACTTTATACCTTTGGTGATCCTGGACGTGATCCACGTACACGTGTAATTACCGTCGTCTACTTTGCGCTTCTGGACTCAGAACGGTTGCAGGTACGTGCCGCTAGCGATGCAGCTGATGTGGGCTGGTTCTCAGTCTATAGTTTGCCGCCACTCGCCTTCGACCATGACCAGATACTTGACTACACGCTAAACCGTTTACGAGGCAAACTCGATTACACGACAATCGCATTTAGTTTGTTATCAGAGCAATTCACGCTACGCGAATTGCAACGCGTCTACGAGATCATTCAGCACAAAAAACTCGACAAACGCAACTTCCGTAAGAAAATTCTCTCGACAGGCATTCTTGAAGATACTGGTGAGAAGAAGATGGAAGGTACCCATCGTCCCGCACGTTTGTATCGTTTCAATCCAGAGGCCGAAGCAAAGTTGTAAAGATTGACTATCGTACTAATTTTTACGTGTGAATATCTGTAGGGACCGATTTATCACGTCCTCTTGGCGTCTCGACTACCAACGAGGACGTGATAAATCGGTCCCTACGCGAAAAGGAAAATCCGTCATGGCAACATCTATTCTTGAGCAGGGCACAGCATTTCTACAAGCACTTGTCGAATGGGAGCAACAGTTGCCCAGCATTTCCTGGCATGACCTGCATGAAGACATTGAGGCGGAACGTGTCGCCTTGTTCAGCGTCGATATGATTAAAGGCTTCTGTACAGAAGGTCCCTTATCTAGTCCTCGCGTGCAGGGCATCGCGCCCGCAGTCGTTGCAACCTTTGAGAATGCATACACGGCAGGCGTACGTGATTTTATTCTGGCACAGGACGCTCATACACCTGATGCAGTTGAGTTTGAAAGCTATCCGCCGCATTGTATAGAGGGCACCAGCGAGGCGGAAACGATTCCCGAATTGGCACAGCTATCATTCGCAGATACCTTCACGATTGTGCCGAAAAATTCACTTAACCCATTTCACGGTACAGAACTGCTTGCGTGGCAAGACATTCATCGTGACCTGAGTGTAGCAGTCGTTGTTGGCGACTGCACAGATCTCTGCGTACATGAAATGGCGATGCATCTCAAACTCTATGCCAATGCACAGAATAGAAAGATGCGTGTGATTGTGCCAACGAATGCTGTACAGACCTTCGACACGCCAATCGAGACGGCAAAGCAGCTAGGTATCCTACCGCATAGCGGCGATGTACTGCATCTGTTGTTCCTGTATCACATGCGTCTCAATGGCGTTGAGGTTGTAAAAGAGATACAGGTATGATGGGAAGCCAAGGTGTAAGGGATATGAAGACGCTGTAGGGGCCATAATTCATTACGCCCTCGTCGCCAATTGGTATTGTCTATAGGATTAAGGCAACGTTTCAACATATCCTCCAACGTGGTCAATTGCCGAAAAGGGCGTAATGAATTATGGCCCCTACAGCATATCTTGTCTCATACCCTTGGCACCTCTAGCAAGTCTAACAGTTCATCCAACGAATGGACGAGGAGACAGTCAACTGCGTTCTCCTCAAGTCGTCGTGGACGATCAAGCAGAACAGGTGTAATGCCAACAGAACGCGCTCCTAGCACATCATAGACATAGGAGTCTCCTATATGCAACGAATAATCAGCGATACTATTTGTGCGCTGTAATGCAAGGTCGTAGAGATGTGGCGATGGTTTACCGTGACGCGTAACCGATGAGATTAGCAAGGCATCAAAGTACTGAATGAGATGCAGGTGCCGGAGAATGGGACCAAGTACGATACCCCAATCAGAGATAACGCCCATTGTGTAGCCTTTATGCTGTAGTGCTTTGAGTGTAGGAAGTACATCGGGATACGTTTCCCAGCGTCTAGGATTGCCGTATTCATCGGCGATGGCACTGGCGAGTAGGTGAAGTCGCGCTTCGTCGTGTTCTTCAATGAGTGGACGCAAGAGATTCGAGAAATAGCCAATCCACATCTCGTTGATGGCTTGCTCGCTGCTCCAGATATATCTGTTCAGGCTCATCTGACGGAAATAATAGTCCTCAGTTTCCTGCATACGCTGTTCCATTGCATCCAACTGCACATGTAAACCGAGGGCTTTGCAGACTTCAAGACAAATCTCTGCGTCCGAGGGCGTTGGACGAAGCAGCGTGAAGCCTGCATCAAAAAAGACGGTGCGTATAGATTGTGGCTGCTCAAATGGCATGCGACCCTCTTTAAATATTTAGTGAATAGACATATGACAACGGCTTGCCGTTGTCATATGTCTATTCATTGTTATTACCTTTTAACCTCTTCAAACAAGTTTTGCAGTTTGTCCGCTTGATCGACTGTAATCAGGTTGTCGATAAAGCCATCAAGCTCACCGTTCATTACACCTGGAAGATTGTGGCGTGACAATCCAATACGGTGATCGGTGACGCGATCTTGTGGGAAGTTATAGGTACGAATTTTCTCACTACGATCACCTGTCTGCACCTGTGACTGGCGCGTTTTGCGAAGTTCATCCTGACGTTTGGCTTCCTCCATGTCCCAGAGCCGCGACTTGAGAACCGTCATCGCTTTCAACTTGTTTTTAAGCTGCGATTTTTCATCTTGACAAGTTACGACAAGGCCAGTTGGCAGATGTGTTAAGCGAACAGCAGAGTCTGTAGTGTTTACGCTCTGACCGCCATGTCCTGTCGAACGGTAGACATCAACGCGCAGATCGCTTTCTTTCACCTCAATCTGAATGTCGTCATCTGCCTCTGGCAACACAATCACTTTTGCGGTAGAGGTGTGAATACGCCCATTGGCCTCGGTTGTAGGAACGCGCTGTACGCGATGTGTTCCACCTTCGTATTTCATGCGGCTGTACGCGCCCTTGCCTTTGACGACAAAGGTTACATCTTTGATGCCGCCTTGCTCGGTGTCATTAATATCGAGGATTTCAATCTTCCAACGCTTTGTATCTGCATAGCGCGAATACATGCGGAAGAGTTCGCCCGCGAAGAGAGCTGCTTCATCGCCGCCTGCACCGCCCTGAATGGTTACAATTGCGTTCTTCTCATCCAGAATATCCTTTGGCAACAGCATCACCTTGACATCTTCAAGCAACTGTTCTTTGTGCGCCTTGAACTGCTGCATTTCTTCGTATGCCATGTCGCGCATCTCGCCATCTTCGCTGTTGTACAGTTCTTGCATCTCCGCAATTTGCTTGTCTGTTGCAAGCAGTTCATCATACTTGTTCGCCACGTCCTCTAAGTCCGCGTGTTCGCGTCCATAGCGTTGTAGTTGTTCGAGGTCGTTGAGTACCTCTGGCTGTGCCATCAGGTTATTGAGTTCCTCGTAACGCTGTGCCAGGCTTGCCAGCTTAGCCATTAAGTCCATTATATTCCTCCCGAAAGTCCGCCCGACAGAACGTATATAGAAAAGTACGTCGTGAGAAGTGTTCTCTGTCCTGGTCTTTATATACTCTCATATAGTAAAACACATCGGAGCGGCTAAATATTGCATGAATAGTGAGTGAAAGAGTGGTTAAAGGGTATGCAGAGGCGTTGCTACCCAGCGGCTAGAAGGTAGGGTTCGGTTGAGGTGCATTGCATGAATGTTGTAAAAAGGAATCGTTTCATGATGACAGTATATCACGTTTTATACAGATGATGTAGGGGCTATAATTATGTTATTTAACGCGATGTGCAAGTTTTGTTAAGCAACTAATTGATCAAACTGCAGGCAAGGAGTACCCGCTTGCTGATTGAGCCAGAAGCACACGGTGTGCATCAGGAAGGCTTGCAAGAGCCGATTGCGCAAATGCCACAGGTCTCGTGCCCGCACTCGTTTGAGGGCACATTGATCCGTCAGTTGCCCAATGAACGTGTCGATGAGATAGCGAACGCGCCCCAAGACGGGGTTCTCATAGACAGCCACCTTTGGCGAATGGGCTTTGCGAAACGGAGCATGCACCACGATGTCAAGTCTCCTGCGCCAGAAGTATTCGTAGTGTTGCACCCAATTGCTGACCTCGTGCAAAGGCTCCGCCTGTAGTCCGTAAAGATGTTCACGCCCAACTCTACGTTCTACAACCAACCCCGCCTGCTTGAGAATGCGCAAGTGCTGAGATATTGCTGGTCGCGACATTGCAAATGCCTGTGCCAACGTCTTCACAGGTTGCTCACCTTTCGCGACAAGATTGAGCAATTCACGACGCGTTGAGTCAGAGATGGCATGAAACACATTTACCTGTCCTATGTTGTCTTCTTGCTTCTGTACCATGTCTATAGTAGACGTAAGTGAATGCTTACCTTTCAAGAGTTTTTTTGACATATACCCAAGCGAGAAGGTATATTTGGGAAAAGATTTGTGCCGCCAACTACTGCAAACGAGCAAGAAAGAGGGAAATCGAATGAATGTTGTTTCTCATTCCACATCTACACACGATTTTGAACGGCAATGTTCATCTTCTTCTCTCCCATTGAGCCTACAGGTAGGCTTGGAAGGCGTGACAATGCATACCTATAATGAACAAAAGGAGTCTGGACACGTAATCTTTCCAGCCGTTCCTGATGTCTCGCTAGTGCTGGTCACACAAGGAACGATGGCGTTTGAATATAGAGAGGAAGGCGGTCCCTGGAAGGATTTTCATGTAAGTGCGGGAGATTGGAGTTTAACTCCTGGTGGTGGACCGTCCTTTGAGTTCCGCAGCCATTCCCTTTCGACTGAGCTGGTTCAGTCGCTCTTTATCTATGTAAACATGGGCTTCATTTCGCGTGCAGCTTCACAGTTGACTTTTGGCGACCCTACATGTGTGAAGATAAGCAGGCGTCTGTTTTTTCAAGACCCTTTACTGACACAGATCGGGCTGGCGTTACAACAAGAATTACACGCGCCAACCTCTGTGGGAAAACTTTATGCAGAGACTGCTGCTCAGATGCTTGCGGTTCACCTGTTGCGACACCACGCACAGATCAATCACACGTTGAAAGAAGAGACATATAAATTGACTCAGCAACAGATGAATCGCGTAACGGGATATATCCGGCATCATCTTGATCAAAATCTTTCCTTGACCCAGATAGCACAGGAGAGCGGATTAAGTCCCTTTCACTTTGCACGCCTCTTCCGGCAAACAACCGGTGAAAGTCCTCATCAATATGTCATGCACAGGCGTATTGAGACCGCACAACATCTCCTCGAAGAGACCAACCTTCCCTTGAGTCAGATAGCTCTCTCGACCGGTTTTTCCAGCCAGAGCCACTTTACTAAGGCTTTCACTAGATATATGGGACAACCACCGCGTCATTATAGGCTCAGGCACTCATAATGTGCACATATTGACAAGAAATAGCACGAATGTGAAAGCTTTACCGTTTTCTTCCTTCTATAATCAAATGGTGAGTTGACACAAACTTCCTAGCCCGCTTTTGCTGTGGGCAGTCAAGTCAACTGTAAATTATCCATTTGCGAAGGAGAAGTAATGCAACCATCAGTACCTCATTTTAGTGAAGACAAAATCACATCAGCCGTGCAGGAATCCTCTTCTCTCCGGTGGCTCTCACTTGGTGCCATAGCAGGACCGGTTCTGGTTGATATCGTCTGGCTTGTCCTCGGATGGCTACGTCCAGGCTACTCACCTTTGGGTCAGCAGATCAGCGATCTCGGCTTAGGCTATACCGCTCCATTTATGAACACTGCCTTCGTACTCAGTGGTATTCTGCTCTTGGTAGGCGTAGCTGGCATCTTCTGGAGTCTTCGTAGAGATGTAGGAATCACAGCACGCGTAGTCTGTGCGTTCCTACTCGCGCTCTCACCACTAGGACATATTATCGTTGGCCTCTTCACTGAAAACGCTTTGACGGGTCACATCATAGGAGCAGCTCTAGGCTTCCTCGCCCCAGTGGTGGCCTTCCTGGTGACCGGAATCGTTCTCCGCCGCAGTCCTTACTGGCGTCGTATTGGGAATTGGCTACTTTTAGCGAGTTTACTGACACTAGTGCTCGTGTTCGTCTTTTTCCAATTTGCACCAGCGAACGCACCGTTTGTCTCAGCTGGATTGGGCGGTCTAGCCGAGCGTGCTATGACTATCCAGATGCATATCTGGTACGTAATCCTGGGTTGGATGGCCTTCCGCCGTTCATAGATAACGCGATGTACAAGTTTCTTTGAAACTACGCTCAAAAGGTCTTTGTAAATGCGAGATTTTGCCGAAAATATGTCAAATTTAAGCTCAAGAAAAAACTTGCACATCGCGTTATTTAACAAATTGGTACGGATATGTCGGTTGTAGGGGCACAATTGATTGCGTCCGACAACCGACGATACTGTAGGGCGCAATCAATTGCGTCCCTACAGTATCCGCACGAATTTGTTAAAGAGCATCATTAGGCCCTACAATTGTTTTTCTCGTAAGCTAACTATTGCAGTTTCAAATGAGCTACATCATTCAGCACAAAAACCACCCGATGATCGCCGTTGACATGTAGCATTGTGATCGAGGTATTGGCGCAAGGGAAAAAGAAGTCGCGTTCCAGCCCAATTGCCTCAGATGCATAGGCGTTGATAGTGCCGCCGTGCGCGAAGACGAGGACGCGCTCACCGACATGCTTACTAGCTATCTCGTCTATACCTGTGACGACACGTTTGCGAAATGCTTTTGACGGTTCACTATCGGGGATACTATCCCAATTGCCATCGGCACCCGCCTTCCTAACAATCTGGACCTGACGTTCTTGCAATGCTTTACTCAACTTGGTGAGGTCCTCACCCTCTTTCACTGTAGGGAGTGGTGAGACGTTGCCTAGCCGCACCTCTTTGATGTCTTCCACAATCGTAAGCGGCAGTTTGAGGTATTCAAGGAGTGGGGCAGCTGTCTGCTGACAGCGTAGTAAAGGACTACTATAAGCTGCGTCGAATTGCACCTCTTTGAGCCTCTCGGCGAGTGCTTTCGCCTGATCGCGTCCTGTCTTACTCAAAGGCAGATTGTCATAAACTCCACTAGGGATAATCTCGTCTGCATCAGGTAACGCATCACCATGTCGAATAAGAAATAACTCTGCCGCGTTTGCACGTCGTAACAAAAATGGGTCGTTTGTATTCATATTTTTCCCTTTGTTTGGGCCAGGGCACCCGCAAGGGGATGCCCCTCCCATAGACGAACGCACCTATGAAATTGCGTTGTATGGGAG
>CAXUHF010000068.1:13484-14909 GCA_964250765.1 uncultured Ktedonobacteraceae bacterium
CCCCATTTATTCTTGTGTTTTGTGGGGGGGGCCCCCGCGGGGGGGGGTGCCCTGGTTTCTCTATCATGTGAACTGTTAAGAATTTAACTGCCGAAGTACTGACTTTGCGAGCGAACGTTTATGTACTTCGTCAGGGCCATCGACAATATGCATGGTGCGTCCATGTGCCCACATAGAGGCGAGTGGGAAGTCGTCGCTGACTCCTGCGCCGCCAAATGCTTGAATAGCGCGGTTCACAACGTTTGTGTGCATTTCAGGAACGGCAATCTTAATCATCGCAATCTCATTTTGTGCTGCTTTTTTCCCAAGTGTATCGATCATCCATGCGGTCTTGAGCGTCAACAAACGTGCTTGGTCTATTTCAATGCGTGAAAGTGCAATCCAATCCTGAACGACACCTTGCTCGGAAAGCGGTTTGCCAAATGCGACACGTGACGAGACGCGTTGGCACATCAATTCAAGGGCGCGTTCAGCCGTTCCTATAGAGCGCATGCAGTGATGAATACGTCCTGGTCCTAAGCGAGCCTGCGCGATAGCAAAGCCGCTACCCTCTTCGCCGAGAAGATTACTTACAGGAACGCGTACATTCTCGAATGTAACCTCGCAATGGCTTTCGTTATCGACATAACCCATCACTTTAATATTGCGAACGACGGTTACTCCTGGCGTGTTTTTAGGCACAAGCACCATACTTTGCTGTTTGTGTCTATCAGGCGTGTTTGGGTCTGTCTTGCCCATCACGATAAAAATCTTGCAACGTTCACGTGCCGCACCAGAGGACCACCATTTGCGTCCGTTGAGCACATAATCATTGCCATCGCGTGTAATCGAAAGCTGAATATTCGTGGCATCTGAACTTGCTACATCGGGTTCTGTCATTGAAAAGGCCGAGCGTATTTCGCCCTCAAGCAGTGGTTGAAGCCAGCGCTGCTTCTGCTCTTCTGTGCCAAACTGCGCAAGTATCTCCATATTACCTGTGTCGGGAGCTGCACAGTTAAACACTTCAGACGCCCAGCCAACGCGTCCCATGATCTCCGCGAGTGGTGCGTATTCTAGATTTGTCAGACCTGCCCCATGTTCTTTGTCCGGCAGGAAGAGATTCCATAAACCTGCTGCCCGCGCCTTTGCCTTTAGCTCATCGACAATTTCAGCATGATGATGTGGGTCGCCGGATTTTTCAATTTGACTATTATACGTAGACTCGTTTGGATAAATATACTCGTCCATAAACGCACTAACACGTTGGCGTAAATCGTTGACCTTCTCGGAATAGGCAAAGTCCATCTGCGTCAAGCTCCTTCATTGGTGCTAGTCACTATCTAGCTTGACTATACCACATCTTTCTATCGTTGGGAGATTGGGTGTGCTGAAGCAGACCCGTACAGGGACGTGATAGCTCCTGTACGGGTCTGCTTTAGCACACCC
>CAXUHF010000068.1:14919-22673 GCA_964250765.1 uncultured Ktedonobacteraceae bacterium
ACTCACCACCTTTGTGTTTTTGAGTCTTGGTTTGTGTGTGGGTCCCCACCCACACCCAATCCATCCTTACACAATGCTTTTTATTGATAATTTTCTGGATAATTGTTCGGCGGTGGTGGGTTCTGTGTTGGAGGTGTTGTGTCTTGATATGTATTCTGAGGATAGGACCCATCTTGCTGATACTGATTCTGTGTAGGTGGCACGCCTTGATACGGTCCTTGTGGCGGCATTCCTGAATACGGTCCCTGCTGATAAGGTCCCTGTGGAGGTACACCTTGATACGGTCCTTGCTGATACGGTCCTTGTGCGGGTGGCATTCCCTGGTACATTCCTTCTTGATAGAGCTGCACCTGTGGCGCACGACGTCTGCCAATGACACCACCAATAGCACCAGCCGCAGCACCATAGCCAATGGCAAGCCCTAAACCTAGTAATGCACCAACGATGCCAGTGGAAATGACGAATGTGTTCGTGTAGAGTTGTCGTGCTACCTGCGACGTTGCAACGCTCAGTAAGCGTAAGCGTGTGGCATCAAGGTACACAAAGAGCAGAATAATAGATACGACAGCACCAATGAGACCGCCCACTAAGCCCGTAAAAAGACCCGCCATTGTACCTGTACTAGTTTTTCCTGTGATTGCTGATGCACGATAACCTGCAAACGCGTACAGTAAAAGCTCTATGATGAAAGTGATGATACCCAGGATAAGTGTGAGTGTTGGTATGTAGGCGATATAAGAGACAAGAAGATAGATAATCAGAATGACGCCCACGATGACACCAAACAAGATGCCCTGACTCACGGCGGGGCGACTCTTCGCTTGAGTTGGAGTGCTTTGCATATTCTTTCCTTTACATAACACAAATGTAGTAGTATTCCTCTTGATACACGTCAAACATAATACTTGAGTTTCATAATCGGCTCTCTTCTCTATAAAACGTATAAAGACAACCAAGATAAAATGTAATCGCCCTATGAAAAGAGCCGATAGAAAAAAGAGAAGTCGATGGAATAAGAGTCCCCGACCTTCTGTTATCTACTGTGATTAGCAATTAAGAAACAAGATTGCTAAACTGCTTGCAAATCTCTTGTAAAGTGGGAATAACTTCCTTACACAGGACGTTATAGTAAGTGAGTTAGCAATCACAGGTTAAGAGTGCTAGACAAATAAAACAAAGTATGATAGAATTTAGCAGTCACCTGTTTCGTTTGCTAAATAGGATGTATGACATCCATTCCTATAGATTGAGGAGCATTCACGACTATGAAATGTGAACGTTGTCAAAAGAATCCCGCGAGTGTCCGTGTTGACCAGATTGTTAATGGACGCAGAGAGCAACACTATCTCTGCCAGCAATGTGTCACCGAGCTTATGGGTGCTATGAATTCAATGGGCGACTCTGATGGTCAGCCTGATGCCGGTGCTCCCTTCGGCTTTTCCGCCAATAACAAATCCGCCAATGCCGCCGGGGGCGTTAATACTGCCACGGCTGAGCGAACGGCTAAAAATAGTAAAACTCCAACACTTGATGAATTTGGGCGCGACCTGACCGCCGAAGCTGCTGAGGGCAAACTTGACCCTGCTGCTGGTCGTCAACGCGAATTGCGCCGTGTGATTACCGTTCTTGGTCGTCGCCAAAAGAACAATCCTGTTCTAATTGGTGAGCCTGGTGTGGGTAAGACCGCTATTGTCGAAGGACTGGCACGTCGCATTCAAGAGGGCAATGTCCCTGCAACGTTGCGTGGCAAGCGTATCATCTCACTTAATATAGGTGGTATGGTCGCGGGTGCAATGTTCCGTGGACAGTTTGAGCAACGCATCAAGTCAATTCTTGAAGAGTTGCGCAACGCTCCTGACATTATTCTTTTCATCGACGAGTTACATACTGTTGTTGGTGCGGGTGCTGCCGAGGGTGCTGTTGGTGCGAGCGATATGATTAAGCCAGCATTGGCGCGTGGTGAGTTGCGCTGTATCGGTGCCACGACCCTCGACGAGTATCGCAAGCATATTGAGAAGGATGCCGCATTAGAGCGTCGCTTCCAGCCTGTTATGGTTGATGAGCCTTCCGTTGAGGAAGCTATTGAGATGTTGCACTCTGTCCGTGCCAACTATGAGGCACATCACGGTGTCGGCATCACTGATGAGGCTCTTGAGGCTGCTGCCAAGCTCTCGGACCGCTACATCAATGATCGTTTCTTGCCTGACAAGGCTATCGACGTAATTGACGAGGCTGGTTCCTCGCTTCGCTTAGAGGCGATGGAGCAGGGTATTATCAGCCCAACTCTTATTGCAGACCTGGAGAACGAATTAACCGATATCCAGAACAAGAAAGAGGCCGCTGCAACTGCCGAGGACTACGAGCAAGCCGCCAAGCTGCGTCAGCAAGAGTTGATTGTCATTCAAAAGCTTGACACAGCGCGTTCAGAAGCACAAGGCGCGACCGCGTTACTTGTTACACCTGAGCACATTGCAAAGGTGGTTGAGACTTGGACTGGCGTTCCTGTCAGTCAGATGCTCGAAAGTGAGCGTGTGAATCTGCGTAACCTGGAAGACGACCTGCGTAAACATGTTGTCGGTCAGGACGAGGCTATCACCTCTGTGGCGCGTGCCATTCGTCGCTCTCGTGCTGGTTTGAAGGATCCCAAGCGTCCGATTGGTTCGTTCTTGTTCCTGGGACCAACTGGTGTTGGTAAGACCGAGTTGGCAAAGGCATTATCCTCCGAAATGTTCGGAGGCGAGGACAATCTGATCCGTCTCGACATGTCAGAGTATATGGAGCCGCACACCGTTGCTCGTCTCTTCGGTAGCCCTCCAGGATACGTTGGCTACGACGAAGGTGGTCAGTTGACCGAGCAAGTACGTCGTCATCCGTACAGCATCATTCTACTCGACGAGATCGAGAAGGCACATCCTCAGGTCTTCAACGCACTGTTGCAGATTATGGATGATGGTCGCTTGACCGATGGTCAGGGTCGCACCGTTGACTTCAAGAACACCGTCGTGATTATGACGAGTAACGCTGGTAGTGCCGACTTGAAGCGTGCAATCCGTATTGGTTTCTCGACCAAGAAGACTGCTGAAGAGAGCAGCGATGAGAAGCACGAGGTGATGCGCTCGAAGGCGATAGAGGGTCTGCGTCAGATGTTCCGTCCAGAGTTCATCAACCGTATCGACCAGATCGTTGTCTTTCATTCGCTTGGCAAGAGTGAATTGTACCGTATCGTTGACCTCTTGTTGGCTCAGGTGCGTATTCGCTTAAGCGAGCAAGGCATTGGCTTAGAGGTAAGCGACGAGGCACGTGACCTCCTGTTGCGTGAGGGTTTCGACGAGGAGTACGGTGCGCGTCCATTACGCCGCGCTATCCAGACCTATGTCGATGATGCATTAGCTGATGCTCTTCTCTCTGGCGATATCGCCAGTGGCATGACTGCCCTGTTGACGGTGAGCGATGGTAACATCGCCATCGTCCCACAGGAAGTTGCACAAGCAGCGTAACCAAATTAAATAAAAAAGGTGTCCTAGTATCTACAAAATAGATACTGGGGCACCTTTTTTATTTATGCAGCAATTGTACTCAATATACGCTGAGCCGCGATTTCATCTGAGGCCAGTGTAATTTGTTTACCAAGCTGGCTCAACTTACTTTTATCACTGAGAAGAGCTATCTGTTGCTTGGCAGCTTCTAAAAGTGACGGAAAGCGAGCCTCGACAATATCAAGTACCAGTTCTTGCATTCCCTGTTGCATTCCCTGTTGCATTCCCTGTTGCATTGCCTTAAATTCGCGCTCCGCTACTTTCTCCGCTACTTTCTCCGCTACTTTCTCCTGTATTTCCTTTTGTATTTCCTTTTGTAGCTCTACATCACCAGCGAGCAAACTGTCGTATGATTTCATTCTTGCCTCCACTATTAGTTTGTCTTGTTCGCTTAAGGTTTTTGACCGACGTAAGATTGTCCTGAATCGAATAAGGTGACTTATTAAATGATATTGGGAGTACTCTTGTTCCATCACGGTTATTGCTTGTAACAACATTCCAACGTTGACATTTTTCATCGCTGGAAGCAATGTATACATACTCACAATACCCTTGTGGAAACACTCTTCTGCATCCATTCGCCATAGGCGCAATACTCGATATTTGAAATTCAGAGATGTTGCTTCTTCACTCTCTTCTTCAAATATTGGTTCTGGAATGGGCGTCTCAAACGGGTACATCACCATTGAGATAACAGGTATACGATGTCTTCCGTATAATTCTATATGATACCGCAACATACGGAACGTCATGTCACTGTCGTTGTCTGTTTGCAACTCCAAATTCAATATACGTATGTTTCCCCGATATATAATCCGATATACCAGGTCTGCACGTATGTTTGAGCGATTGATCTCGACGGTTTCAATACTTACGAGTTGTGAGTCAGGAAGTAACTCAGGAAGCATTTCCTCGGCGTGATCCTCCATTAACCCTTTCAACGCGCGATCATATAGTTGCTCGTCCATACGATACACAGACCCTACGACCTTCTTTTTTTCTGATAATAGCACGTTTTTGCTACACACACAAGTAGCCTCAAGCATGAAGAGAGTGCTACACCTTCTGATGTAACACTCTCTTCATGCTTGAGCCTGAAAAACAATTATTTCTTGTGTCCTGCTAGCTCTAAACCTATCTTATGCGAAAGCTGTGTTACCTTCTCGTCCATTGCCTCTTCTTGTCTGAGGTTTTGTTCCAGCAATTGGACACACTGCATCTGACCCATGAGCGTGGCCTGCTCAATCAATCCCTTATACGAGGCTATCTCGTAATGCTCGCTCTTCGCACCAGCACTAAGATTGTAGAGTGTGAGGATGTCAGCAGAGGGTTTTTCTTTCAAAAAGCTATCGTGTTCCGCCTTCATGCCTGCCACAGCCTGACATGGTGATGTTTCAGGAGTGACACCTAGCGCGTGAAAGCACTGCTCCAAATTACTAATCTGCTGAAGTGTTTCCGCCTCATGCTGCTCAAAGGCTTCTTTGACCTCTGGATGGTTGCTTTGCTGAGCCAGAGTGGGGAGCATCTTTGAAAGCTTTTGCTCCGCATCAAAGATATCGCTTAATTCGTGTATAAAAAGGTCCTTTGGACTGTGCATTGCCATGAAAGTGCTCCTTAATAGAGTATGAAGACGCGTATTGTACACTATTACTACGTCCTGTTGCCTTAAAAAGTGACACCCTCTCTTAGCGCCAATGTAACTGCTGAAAAGCTTTCTAGTTGTTGCACACTTGTGATAATTGCTTGTCGCTTATCCTTATTTGAAACGACAGGTTGCACGAGTTCATGAAAGCGTGCTACAAGCTGCTCCCAGGTTAAGGGATACTCAGGGTCTCCTAAGGCAAAGGTTGTCGATGCCTCAAATACATCCCTGTCAAACGTTTCAACAATCGCAGTAGCATGCCATTCGATAGGATAGTATTCGTCGATTTCAGGCAAGCTATAGCACTCTACACGCTGCATAAGTGCTCTTACTGTTGGGTCCTGTATCCACTCTTCTGTAAAGACGGAAAGTCCTGCCTGTCCTGTAACCAATGCAATCGCCGCCCCAAACGGCATACTAAACTGAGCATCAACAATCGTACTCACGTTACGCTTCTGCTCGATTGGGTTAGCCACAAGTCCGTGTCCACCAGAGGGGAATCCACAGCGAATACGCTTAATTTGTTGAACATCGAGGTGTTCCTCATTATATATGGACAATAGGCAATCAATTGGGCCATGCATGTAGCGGCAACAGGCATACGGTTTGAGCGAGACATCCATAATCGCAAAATCTGTTGCAGATGTACGTTCTAACTGCTGTACATTTCCTTCAGACGAGTAGGCATGTAGGAAACCATAACGACTTTCAAGAATATTGGTTGGTCCAACAAATCCTGCTTCCGCCAATCGTGCCGCTGTAATTCCTGCATGCGAAGACCAGCCGGGGTGGAGACGTTTGGTCCAAGCTCCATCATCAAGATAGGTCATCGAACCCGATGCCATGCTACCTGCAATGCCCAATGCCATATTCGTCTGCTCTGGTGTGAGATGCAGAAGTCGTGCACTTGTTGCGGCAGCACCCAATGCACCACAAATAGCCGTCGGATGAAAGCCACGTTCGTATGCTGATGCAGGATTGAGTGCGGCTCCAATGCGAAGTGTCACCTCATAGCCTGCGACTATCGCAGCATAAAAATCATCAAGGGAAGAATGGAGTTGCTCGGCAAGCGCAAGTGCTGCAGGGAAGACAACGACTCCAGGATGCAGGGATGAACGGTTTTCCACGTCATCCATCTCTAAACCGTGTGCGGCTACCCCATTGCCTAATGCTGCCCATGACGCCTCCACTCGTTGTGCTCTTCCAAGAAGTGTGACACCTTCGGGTAGATGCGCGCCTGGCAGAACATCAAGCATCCTATATGCCATTAGGCTTGAGGGTAAAAGTGAACCACGTAGTGTTACCGCAAGATAATCGAGGAGCAGGTAACGCACCCGTTCTTGCACCTCTTTGGGAAGCGCGTCCCTCTGTAATGTTGTCACAAATTCCGCAAGGTCTGCTGTATACGTTCTTTCGTTCTGAGTCTCTGTCACTTGTCCCTCCTTGTATCTGTTTGTACTATGCTGTTCGTACCATTACTATTACAAGAGATTGTACTACAAGGGAAAACTATGCCTTATAACGAGAATTTACATGCGTTAGCAGACGATATAGAGCATCACACTACAGTAAAAAACGGCGCACACGGAAAAAGGAAAAGTAGGGACAGCCAGGAGATAGAGAATAAGCTGCGTGAGAGCGAGGAACGCTTTCGACTCATGTTCGAGCAAGCAAGTATTGGCATGGCTTTCGCGTCATTAGACGGAAACCTCATTCAGGTGAACTCAAGTTATTGTGATATTACAGGATATGCGCGAGAAGAATTGCTGAAGCGCACAGTATCTTCTATCACACATCCAGACGATGTGGTGAAACAAGAAGAGGTTTTTCAGTATCTTCTACAAAATGATGTACAGGCTCAGCCAGTCGAGAAACGTTACATTTGTCGGAATGGCTCCATCTCATGGGTAAGTGCTTCCACCTCGCTCATTCGGAATGCAGAGGGTACTCCTTTACATTATATGGCGGTGATTACAGATATTAACGAGCGTAAGAAAATCGAAGCTGAACGCGACGCTATCATTCAACAAGAGCGTGTGAGCAGCCAGCAAGCCGATCAAGCATCACGTTCCGCCGCTATGCACGTTAACCAGCTAGAAACAGTCTTAGCTTCTATGGTTGGTTCCGTGTTTGTGTATGACCAAAAGGGCGATCTTATACAAACAAATAATTCTGCGCATGAACTGCTAGCAATTGACACCTATCCCAACTATGCTAGCCTTTCGATCGAACAGCGTTCTCGTCTAATTGAGATACGTGATGAGCAAGGCGAGCTATGGTCAGAAGAGATGCAACCTGCAAGACGTATTCTGCGAGGTGAAATTCTTAAAGGTGCAACTGCAATGGATGCGACTATACGCGCCTTAGATGGCCGTCTCCTTCACATTAATATTAGTGGTGCGCCTTTTCGCGATTCGCAAGGACAAATCACAGGTGGCGTTGTAGTGGTACGAGATGTGACAACACGTCGTCAATTGGAACAGCGTACACATGCTTCACTTGCGGGTTTGCTCACAATGGCAGAGGCACTTGTCCAATTACCTGGAACTTCGGACCACGAGCAAGACGAAATGCGT
>CAXUHF010000068.1:22773-27477 GCA_964250765.1 uncultured Ktedonobacteraceae bacterium
TTGATAGACATTTCGCGTATTCAGACAGGCAAACTACAATTACATCTTCGGAAGGAGCCGAGCGATCTTGTCCAGGTTGTTTCGGAGGCTGTGCAAGAACAGCAAAAAGCATTTCCACAGCGTACTATCACTCTTTCTCTGCCTACTCCTAATGAACCCTTACCTGTGATTGCCGATGCTGATCGTATCGCACAGGTTCTGATAAATTATTTGACGAACGCCTTGAAGTATTCCGAGTCCGATAAACCTGTTTCAGTATCTTTGACGCAAGAAAAAGATATATATGGAGTTGAGCGTGTGCGTGTGGCTGTTCGAGACGAGGGACCAGGATTATCTTCTGAGGAGCAGAAGCGCATTTGGGAATGTTTTTACCAATCCGAACATGTCAAGGTAGTGAGTGGTTCTGGTGTGGGTTTGGGGCTGGGCCTATACATTAGCCAGACAATTATCGAACGTCACTACGGACAAACTGGCGTAGATAGTACTCCTGGTACTGGTTCTACTTTCTGGTTTACACTCCCTCTAGTGCAGCAGAATGATACTGCTGATAAAGAGGAGTAATATTCTATGAGCTATTCAGTTCGTCGTGTCGCAAGTGTTGCAACTCTCTCATTAGGAGTGGTAGGCGCGGGTGTTGCGATTAATAGTTTTCTGCCACGCCGCTTCGCCACATGGTATGAGCCAGAAGAGAACACGGTACAGAAGCGTCAAGTATTGCCCACTATAGACATTACATTTTTACGTTGTGCCAGTGTTGCTGTGCCTGAGTTTGTTGCGGTTCGTGGAGCGTTGTCGCTTGCGCCACGTCTCATCTCGCATAGTGCTGTGCTGATACGTCACCCAAAGGCGACATTTTTGTACGATACTGGTATCTCCAGTGATATCTATCTCTACTTGCAAAATCAATCTCTCCTATTCAAAAATGTTCTGGGCAAATTTACCTTTGAGCAATCTATCGCTAGTCACTTGCAGCATCTCTCTATGAAACCACATGACCTGGATTTTGTGCTACTTTCACATCTACATTGGGATCATGTGAGTGGAGTGCCTGACCTTCCAGGCGTGCCACTATATATCAATCGTGTCGAATATGATGCCGCTCAGTATGGCCTTTTCGATATTCACAAGGGACTTGTGCGTTCGCTGTTGTGCGACAATCCCATTGAGTTATTTGACTGTGAGGGACCTGCATATGAGGGCTTTCATACCAGTCATGATCTCTTTGGCGATGGTTCTATTCTGCTGATACCACTACCGGGGCATACGGCTGGCAATACTGGCATACTCATTCGTCGGGCCAATGGTTCGCCACTCTTCCTATTAGGAGATGCCGTATGGGTTGCTGAAAACTACCTGCGACCCGCGACGATGCACCCGTTTATCTGGAATGGTGTTACCAGCGATGATGCAACCGCATGTCAAACGCTCATCGACCTGCATCACTTCTCGCATCGCCATCCTGAAATTCCGCTTGTTGCTATGCATGACGCACGGGCACAAGAGGCATTCATGCTTGTAGAGGATGGTCATTTGGCACATATGAGATAGTTTCAGCAAACTTGTTCACATGAAACACATGTGCTACACTTGCTAGAAAGAGGAAGAGCAGAAAATAAAGTATGATATAAGCAGGGATGCCATGAGAACTTCCCGAACAACAAAGATACAAGACCGACACCTTATGCGTGTGCACCTGCAAAAGAGTGTCGTAATGCGCAATCGATATGTCGCCACGATTCCACGTTGGCGGCGTCCACTTGTTGGTTACTTCGCAAGTATTTTACTCGTCGGGGGTGCGTTACTCGGAACATGGTTACTTCGCGCTATCCTTGTCTCGTTATCTTTTCCAGATGCGCTCTTCATACTTTGCGTGTTGTTAGCCGCGCTCTTCTGGGGTGTTGGACCAGCTATTTTTGCGCTTATCCTGAGTACATTTGTACTTGACTATTTTTTCCTATCCCCTATTGAGCAACTCGATTTCACTAGCTGGAATGGGTTAGCGCAAGTCCTTCCCTACGTTATTGCGGGTCTGGTCATCGCGCTGATTACGGGACAGCGTGAACGGGCACGCTGGAAATCGTTGGCGACCGAGCAGGAGTTACAGGCGTACGCGGATGAGTTGGAAGAGGCAAACCACCAGTTAAAAGACACCGATCAACTGAAAGACCGCTTCCTCTCGATTGCCTCACACGAACTCAAAACGCCGATTACCAGCATTCGTGGGCAGGCACAACTGGCAATACGTCGCCTCGTTAAGCAGAAGGACGCTTCACCTGAGATTGCTGGTATGCACATAACACTCGAAAAGATTAACGAGCAAACGACACGCCTGACAACGCTGATTGATGAATTGCTCGACGTAAGCAGCATTCGAGCAGGGAAAGTCGAGCTACATAAACGCGAGTTTGAACTTGTTGCTCTCTGCCAGGGAATTGTTGAAGACCAGCAACTCCTTACAGGGCGTAACATTCTACTTACTTCCGAAACGTCAATTGTGACAATTGTTGCTGATCGTGACCGCTTATCGCAGGTGGTGACAAACCTGCTAACGAATGCCGTGAAATACTCACCGGAGGAGAGCGAAGTTCTGCTACGTCTCAGCCAAAGTGACACGCAGGCGTGTATCGAGGTACAAGATTTCGGCAAGGGCATCGCGGACAAGCAATTGCCGCATATCTTTGACACCTTCTACCGCACACCGGACGCCCAAGCATCCTCAAAATTCGGTCTAGGGCTAGGGCTTGCCATCTGTAAAGATATCGTCGAGCGACACGGAGGCCGCATCTGGGTCGAGTCGAAGGTTGGGAAGGGTAGCACGTTTTTTGTGGAACTGCCGAAAAAGTAGTGAAGAGGAAGATTGGTGCTATTCCTCCTCTTTCTTCTGTAAAGAATGACGCCACCAACCGCCGCGCTCGCCAGTTTTAATACGATGACAGTTTACACAACGAACTGCGCACTTCGCTATTTCGGCCTCTATCCTTTCCCAAGGAGCAGCGTTCTTGAGTAAATTCGTTATACTTTCGGATTTTTTTTCGTGCACATGATCAAACTCAAGGACGCGAATATCAGTTTGATCACAGTCAACGCAAGGGTGTTTTTGTAAGTAAGCGAGTAAGCGTAGCCTGTTTTTAACGTAGCGTGTATCGTTACCAATGAGAATTTCATCAAAATAATTGAGTTGAGCTAAAGATTCTGAGGAATGACGCCACGAACTCACTTTCTCGCCTGTCTTAATACGATGACAGTTAGCACATCTCACCTCACACTTTGCGATTTCAGCTTCTATGATAGACCAAGAGTAGCCTACACCTGCTAGTCTCACAACGTGCTCTGATTTTTTGCCTCTCACGTGGTCAAAGTCAAGAACACGCACATCTTTTTGCCCACAATCCACACAAGGATGACATCCTAGATACTCTATAAGCCTTTTCCGATTCTCTGCAATAACTATAGAGCCACTAGCACGCGCACGTGCAACGTATGCCTGTTTATTGTTTGTATAATGCTTTTTACTTACTTGAGATTGACAATACTTACATCGCGTATGACGAATGCCATGCTCCTTGTACTTCCAACTGAAATCAAGCTCACTATCTCGCTCTTGCCCACAAATTGTACAAATTTTTCCCATAAAAATTTATCCTGTTCTTTCCTCTATATAAATTGATATAGGGTATTAATTACGTGTATATGTATTCAGTATTAATAGTAGTTACTACTATAGGCTATTTGGCAATCTCTGTCAATATTTCATGCTAGAATGATATAAGGAAATTTAAGACAGAGGTGAGACAAATGCGCCGTTTAAAAGTTAGAGAACTTGCAGAAGAAAGAGGAATGACCCAATCGAAACTTATGCGTGTATCTGACTTAAATATGAAAACAGTTCAAGGGTTATATCGAGAGCCATACCGTATCAATGTTGCCTATCTAACCCTCGAGAAAGTAGCTAAAGGTTTTGGGTTAAAATTTTATTATTTATTTTAGGAGACATAAAGCAATAATATATAGTTTTCGGCAATAAAATAAAAAACGGCCCCTAAGTTTTAAATGTTGGGGCACTTTTAGACAGGGGAGAGAGGATTCGAACCTCCAACAACTCGTGCTGGCTTGTAATTAGCTCGTGCCTTACGACACGCATCTAATAACCTACCACCGAACCGAACAGGCATCTTTCAATGCATTCGGCTCTCCGAGAGACTTTCTCTTACAAGGATTAATCTCTCTGTATCCCTTCCCCGTGTATTAGGCGTTACCCCAATCGTTTGAGTACTATGGATACTCCGTCACCATACACCTCACGGTGCTTAGGCGATCCCTAAGTTCTCTTTCTACTCTGGTCCGAACGTAGGTTCCTTGTTCGTCTTTCCCACCTATTAAAGGTAAGTTGCGACAGGAGAAACGTTTGACAACCCTCCAAATAACGATTGTCAATCCTGTACTGCGAAAAGACTAAGGTTCAAGCGATTCAGCCTTAACCATATTCGGCCTAGCTGCCTTATGATTTCATTTGCAAAAATGAAGTTTCACCAGACTTTTCAACCATGCTATTGTCCCCTATCCCCTTTCGGAGTCAGGTAAGGTTGTGCTTTAGCCATATCCGTTTCAATGACGCTGTACTTCTACAGCAAGAATAAAAAGAACACATAGGCGCAAATCTAACTTTGGAGACGAGGACTCTACCATTGAGCTACTCCCCTATGG
>CAXUHF010000069.1:0-1236 GCA_964250765.1 uncultured Ktedonobacteraceae bacterium
CCTTTACAGCGGGCCCTCCTCGCAAAAAATTTAAAAAAACGCCCGCTTTAATTGGGCCCCTACAGGACCCCCTACAAAAGTATGACCTACAATCAACCTCATGTGTGATCTCCTGTGAGCATAACTCTGTTACACTTCTTGCATATACCACTGTGTAAAAGGAGTTATACTTATGACGACTGACGTGAACAATGCGAGTATTATTTATACTCATGAACTTACAAAAACATTTGGCAGTCTTATCGCAGTTAATAACCTGGAACTTGAGGTCGTGCGCGGCGATGTGTTTGGCTTTCTTGGTCCCAATGGGTCAGGCAAGACAACAACTATTCGTATGCTACTTGGGCTTATTCGTCCAACCTCCGGCTCCATCTCCATCTTCGGCATGGATAATAGTACACATATGCAGGCTATTTTGCCACGTCTTGGTGCGATTATCGAAACGCCTGTCTTTTATCCCTATCTATCGGGTATCGACAACCTGCGTTCGGTTGCGGCAGGCTCTGGCATGAAATTGGGCAAAGCCAGCAATCGTCGCATCGAAGAGGTGCTTGAAATCGTCGATCTACGTGGACAGGCGAACGATGCCTTTCGCAAATACTCGTTAGGAATGAAACAACGCCTCGGTATCGGAGCTGCATTGCTCACAGACCCCGAACTGGTCCTACTCGACGAGCCGACAAACGGCCTTGATCCAGCAGGCGTACACGAAATTCGTCTGCTTATTCAACGCCTTGCCTCGTTGGGTACAACCATTTTTGTATCCAGTCACATTTTGTATGAGGTACAACAGGTCTGTAACCGTGTGGCTATTCTGCAAAAGGGACGCCTGCTCAAACAAGGCAACGTACAAGACCTCGTACGACAAGGTGAACAGATTCTGGTACGTCTCAACACACCCGACGAAACACAGGCCGCGTTCTTAACCCTGCAAAAAGCCAGAGAGGGTATCGCCACATGGATGCGTGCGGTAAGCGTGGATAGTAGCGATTCAGAGAAAACTATGCTGCGTATCGACGCGCCCGTTGCACGTTCGTCCGAAATCACCGCCTTGCTTGCACAGCGAAATCTCTTTCTCGCCGAGATGCATCCAGCACAAGCCAGCTTAGAAGAGATTTTCCTGGAACTGACTGCCGCACCCGAAGGAACTCATCGCGGCATGGCAGCCCTATCGAGTACACCTGCACGATAACCCCTGTACGGGTCTGCTTCAGCACACCCTATAGGTGAAAAAAG
>CAXUHF010000069.1:1246-10273 GCA_964250765.1 uncultured Ktedonobacteraceae bacterium
TTCACAAAACCTTATCGTTAAAAATGGGGGGTGTTAAAGAAGACCCGTACAGGGGTTCCATCAGGGTATACCTGAGACATATAAAGAAAACGGAGATACATATAATGGCTACAATACAACAATCATTACCACAATTGAATGGTGCCAGGCCAGCACGTACCCCTTCAGTAATTATGGGACGACAAGATTATGTCAGCGTACTCTTACGCCTGACAGCAATGGAACTGTACAAGATACGGCGTCGTCTCATGTCTAAAGCGCTACTCGGCTTTGGCTTGCTGTTTATGGTTGGCATCTTCTTCCTATTCGGACTCTTCGCATGGAGTGATGCGAATAGAGCCGCATCATCATTCCAGCCACCAATCTGCGCACCAAATATCCAGAGCGAGTTTTGCGCCAAGCAACCACTGACACAAACACAGTTAGAACAAGCCAAGCACAATCGGGTGGTGAGCGACTCTAACAACCTGACGCTTCCAGGTTCGTTAGACAACATAGGCTTTATCCTGTTCAACTTCCTCGGCATTTTAGCAATGGTATTGATGGGAACTATCGTTGGCGGCGAGTATAGCTTAGGAACAGTACGCTTAATGTTCACACGCGGTCCAACGCGTCTACAATTTCTCTTCGCAAAAATTGTTGCCCTTGCTGTATGTATCGTTATCGGAGTGGTAATACTCGCTGTTGTTGGTGTCCTGGTAGGATTGCTCTTCAATGTCGTTTCTGGTATCGCGCCGACATACGGTTTCTTTACCTCAAACTGGTTTGGGCATATGCTACTCTACATCCTGCTCATGATGTTCACATGGTTTGTCTACTCTATGATTGCCCTCACCTTTGGAGTGATAGGGCGCGCAACCGTCGTAGGTATCGTTGGAGCACTCGTGTGGTTCTTCGTCGAACCTGTGCTAACACGGATTATCTACCTTGTGACACAAAGCATGACGGGACAAACACACGACTTTGTGAACGCAATACCCGACTACTTCATTTATAATAACGTTGGCAACTTGATACAGAATCAGAAGCATATTCTCTTCGGAAGCGACCCAGGAACTCTGTCTGATGCCCACTCATGGACGGTCCTGGCGGTTTACCTGATTGCCTTCCTCGTTGTATCATGTATTGTAACCGTTCGGCGCGATGTAACCAACTAGACCTTCTGCTCTCGTTGAGGATTTTGTTTAACCTATCGAGAAGAACAACGTATATGTAACGAAGGCACCTGTAGGGACCGATTTATCGCGTCCTGAGGGTGGGGTGGGGGAACACGTCGGGAAAGAGCGTCGTTGCCAGCGCGTTGCCCCACTCAACCCAGGACGTGATAAATCGGTCCCTACCAATATCATTATCTCGTTATAACAGAGGCATAAACATAACACAAAGGATTTCGCTCATGGCAAAAGCACTGGACAACACAGGTGCATTAGCACAACCAGCATCACTTGCACGTTCGCTGCAATCGGTGCAAACGTTGCGCCTTACATTAGGTTTAACAGCAGCATTTGGGGCATTGATTTTTTTCTTCGGTACAACCTGGGATATTCAATGGCACGAGTATATTGGACGTGACAGAACGCTTATTCCACCACACCAGATGATGCTAACAGGCGTGGTTCTGAGCGGTCTCGCTGGTCTCGCCGCAGTTATTATTGAGACTCTATGGGCACGAAAAAGCAGTGCTATTGCTCAGCGTAGCACGTCATTCGCAGACATCTTTCACGGTTCGTTGGGTGCATATATCGTTGGCTTTGCTGCTCTGAACGCCGCCGTTGCCTTTCCTCTGGACAGCTATTGGCATGCGCTCTATGGTATCGACGTAGCAATCTGGGCACCGTTCCATATTATGTTCGCCTTTGGAATGGGTGTTGTAGCCTTTGGTGCTGCGTACATGTTGCTTTCTGCCGCGAACCTTCAGGTTGGAACAGCCAAAACGAAGCGTATAGCATACATTGGTGTGATTATTTCCTTCGCAACAATGATGAGCATTTTCACACTGCTCCTTTTCGATGCACTCAATGATAAAAATACTCTCACTCTTGGCAACATCACAATTAGTTTCTTCCCACTACTCGCAGGAATTTTGATAGCATTCACATTTGCAGCGGTGAAGTATGTGATACTGTGGCGTTGGGCTGCAACAGCAGTTGTAACCGTCTACGTTCTCTTCGCAGGTGTAATGGCCCTGTTTGTACAACCCGCGACTGAGTACCTGCGCGGACTCGAAGGCTTGGCCTATCGTAGAGGTAGTGCTCCTCTTACATCAGTTGTGACAATGGAATGGTTTCTCGCTCCTATTATTGTAGCGGTCCTCATCGACATCTTTATGTACCGCGCACAAAAGAGGCAGTGGTCGGCACGGAAGTTGACGCTTGTACTCGCGCTCACAGCATTAATTGCTGGCTTGCCTGCACCACTCTTCTTTCCCTGGTTCGCATTCTACGTCTTTTATGCCTATGGTATTGGTTTTGTAATAGCATTGCTCATAGGCTTCCTTGCAACCTATACAGGAGTCTGGCTTGGTCGGAATGTAGGGATGTCTCTTCAAACGCTAGAGAGGTAATGAATGCGTAAATTCCTTCAATACCTGCTACTCATTGTTGGTGTGGTTGCACTGATCGCGGTGCTCGTGGACCTTGGTGTATCAATCGTGGCAACGACGCATGGGAACACACCTGTGCGTGTTGTCCATCTAACGGCTGGTCCATATCCTCTTACTCTAAGCCTGTATAAAGACCCTGCCAATGCTGGCTATGCCTTGCCTTTTGCCATCACACCACAAACGCAGAGTACGTTGACGTATAACGTTACATCCGTGCCTGCTAAAGGGATTCATGCGACACCTGTGCGTGCTGGCCTCACACCCGATGGACATAACGGTATCAATGGTGCGGCAGAGATTCCCGTTCAAGGAATTTGGACGCTGCACATTCTTGTCAACGGTACGGCAGGTCCTGGTACAGTGGACGTACCAATAACTGCTGTTGCGCCTCCTCCTATTCCGCTCTGGCTCGGCTGGTTGATTGGTCTTATTCCAATCTATGGCTTAGTAGCATTCTTGCTCTCACAACGGGGACGCAAAAAAGTGGTTGTGGAAACGGACGAACATGCAGTTGTGCCAGAAAAGGTGACGCCACCTGTCGGAGCATAATGATGAACAAGAATATGTCTCTGTAGGGGTCTAATTCATTACACCCTATTGGCGTTCTGTAATGCTGGAAGGCGTGTACAAACGTCTCAACCCTCGTCTACGTTTTGCGTTGCCAACAGGGTGTAATGAATTAGACCCCATAGGCGTCCAGTTAAGCAAAGATGAGCTTATGTGCGAAGAGGCTTCTCAAGCCCGTTCACAAGGAGTGTAGACTCGCAAAACGTGAGAGCGTTCCTTGCCAGACAATAGCTCCTTTGTTCGTAGAGGGCAATTGCGGCATTGGCTTGAGAAGCCACTCGGAAGAGTCTCATGGGTTCCTCCTTTCAAAGCTCTGCAATCCTTAACTTGACGCCTATGGGGTGTAATGAATTAGACCCCTACAATTCGTTTATAGATATTTGGGAGTAACATATTCCATATGCAAAAAACGCGCCGTTGGTCGGGCCTACAGGCTCGTATGACAATTTCATATGTGATGGTGACGATTGTCGCGGTGCTGATGCTAGAACTTGTCCTGCTCGCGTTTCTTGCTTTCTACATCTTAAAGAGCGGAGGCGGTCTTGTGCCTAAACTGCTTCAAACCGCACAGCAATATGAGCAAACAGTTTCTTCAAAGGTCAAGGACGGCACACTGAACAAGTATCCTACATCTGCGCTTGGCGAGCGTGGAGCTACAGCAACGGCTGGTGAGAGTATCACAAGCGATAAAGCCGTTGTTGTACCTTACATCAACGGGAGTCAGGTAGAACCACAAGCGTTTACTTTTGCACTTCTGATCGCTCCCGACAAGCATATCGTTGCGACCTCTTATCCTAACCGCTATCCTATAGGCACAGGAGTAACTACATTACTACCAAACAGAGTTGACTCGATTGAAACAGCTTTGAGTGGAACTCCTGCCAGCGATACAGATATTTCGTTCACAACAAATAATATTGCCTATGCGGTAGAGCCAGTGTGGAATAACCAGCACAAGCTTATTGGTGCTTTGTATACTCAAACGCCTTTACCGTCTCTTGGAGGACGCGCAATCGCCAGTTTTATCGCTCTATTCATTGGAAGTAGTATTCTGTTGCTTATCGTTGTTGCACCTATTGGAGCATTCTTTGGTATGGTGACTACGTTCGGACTTGTACGACGCCTTCGTAACCTAGCGACCGCAACGACAGCATTTGCTGATGGTCATTATGCACAACGGGTGCCTGTGAAGGGCAAAGATGAAGTGGGGCAGATGGAATACCAGTTCAATCGTATGGCGGAGCAACTCGCGCTGAGTATGGCACGACAAAAAGAGTTAGTCGAATCGAATGCGCGTCTCGCGGAACGTTCACGTATCTCACGTGAACTGCATGATGCCATCTCGCAAGACCTCTTCTCACTCAGGATGATCGCAGGGGGTCTGCAAACTGCCGTTCCAGAGGATTCGCCAGTTCAACCACAAATAGCGACGTTAGAACAAACAACAACCAATATGATACGTGAAATGAGAGCCTTATTACTGGAACTGCGCCCATCACAACTTGAGCAGTTAGGACTTGCTGAGGCATTAGAGGAACTTGCTAGAGCATACCACACGCGTCTTGGTATCACGGTAACGACGCATATTACCGCCGTTTCGCTGAGTACACGAATAGAGCACGCTCTACTACGCATCGCGCAAGAAGCAGTCACGAACGCAGCACGTCATGCCAATGCCAGTATGATTACACTTACGCTGGAAGCTCAGTCGCAAGAGGTCTCGCTTACCATCACGGACAATGGCAAAGGCTTTCAACCCGTGAAATTGGATGTACAGCATGGGCTTGGTTTGCGCTTGATGCAAGAACGTATAGAGGAACTACATGGTACATTTTTCTTGCATAGCGAACCATGTCAGGGGACGCGTCTCTGTGTCTGCCTACCACGAGAGGTATGTGTGTGATTCGGATTATTATCGTCGATGACCATGCTGTTGTGCGACAAGGACTACGCTTCCTATTAGAGCAACAGCTAGATATCAGCGTCGTGGGTGAGTGTGGCGATGGCGAACAAGCTGTGGAACTTGCAAGCAGCCTGTTACCCGATGTGGTTTTGCTCGACCTGCTCATGCCCAAGATGGATGGCATGACGGCAGTACGTGAAATCAAGCGCATTACACCGACCACACAAGTTATTATCCTGACCTCCTACTATGAAGACGACCAAATCTTTAGCGTTCTCAAAGCGGGTGCGCTCTCCTATCTGCTCAAGGATAGCAGTCCACAAGAACTCGTCGCCGCAGTACGAGCCGCCTCACGAAGCGAAAGCACGCTCCATCCAATGGTTGCCGCCAAAGTCTTGCGCGAAATGCAACAACAATCTCCCCTCGATGAACTTACACCTCGCGAACGCGACGTACTCATCCTCATCGCCCACGGTCGCTCCAACCACGAAATAGCCGTCGAACTTTCGATTGGTGAACAGACGGTCAAGACACATGTATCCAATATTTTGTCGAAACTGCACTTAGCAGATAGGACACAGGCAGCGATCTATGCATTGCAGAAGAGGTTGGTGCCGTTGAAGGATGCGCTAGATTCGTAATTACTACTTGCCATATTAATATGCATAGGAAAGAATACAGTCGTAGAGTAAAGAGTTTTTTGCATGAAGTTTTGCGAAAAAAGAAAGATGATGTGTAGCACGGTCAAATGTAGGGGTCTCATTCTATTACACCCTCGTGGCATTTCACAGTGTTGGAGGGAATGTTGTAACATTTCATCAATCCTCGAGCGTGGTCAATTGCTCAGAGGGTGTAATAGAATTAGACCTCCCACAGAGTGTGTTGTTATATGATATAGCGTAGAGGATAACTTACGTCTAGTTTCAGGAGGCTTCATCATGGTAGCACGAAGAGAGCCGGAGTATATGACGGTCGAAGAGTGGCGTGAACTAGAACGAAACAGCCACGACGTTAAACATGAATATATTGATGGGCATGTCTATGCTATGACAGGTGGAAGTCGCTCACATGGTCGTATTGGTGGTAATGCTGTTAGGACTATTGAGGATGCTCTTGTAGCAAAAGGCAAGCAGTGTTATGTGTATAATTCAGATGTAGCAGTACGTGTTTCTTCTAATAAGCGTTATACCTATCCTGATACAACAGTAACGCGTGACGAACGAGATAAACCGACACGTGAAGAGACAGATATACTTTACCCTCGTGTCATTGTCGAAGTACTTTCAGACTCCACTGAAGCATATGATAGAGGACATAAGTTTGCTTTGTATCGCGCTTGTCCTACCGTGCAAGAATATGTACTCGTTGCTACGAAATACCAAGCTGTTGAAGTACACCGTCGTACATCGAAGGGATGGACGGATTCCCAATACTACGAGCTAGGCGATGAGATAGAGCTTACAAGCATTGATATACGCTTTCCAATGGACGCCCTCTATAGAGGAGCAGCAGTTCCAGCAACGATAGACGTACCCGAAGGCAAATTCTAATCTGACCTCGCTTTTATTACGTTGCTATAGTACATTCAGGATCGTTAATAACCTAGCTATGTCCTAAAGCGGCAAAAGCTCAGTTACTACACGTCCTTCAGTAGACGTATATATTAGCAACAACATAAAAGTCGCAGGAGTATCCTATGGCATCCTTTATACAGCCGCAGGTATGGTCTCTTCACAAAAGTATTACTTCGCTTACACTGCATCCGCGAAGACATTTGGGTATTCTCTTCGTACTTTTCCTCTTTTCAATCCTCGGCTATATTGTACTCTCGTTGGTTGTATCTCAACCAAATCGGCAAATGATGCCGTTTATCGGGGCTTGGGCTTTTTGCTTTCTTTGTTACCTTGTAGCTAGCTTATGGATACTGACTGGCAGACAGACGAGCAAACGCTTTCTTTGGTATGAGTTAGGTATCATTTTTGTAGGAGCGATTATTTTTCGCCTGATGCTCATAAATTTACCTCTTCCTTTATCACCCGATCCGTGGCGATACCTATGGGACGCACGTATGATTGTACATGGTTATAGCCCATATCGGTACGCTCCTAATGATCAACTGCTGGTACCACTGCGTAACGTCATATATACCCATACAGCTTTTCGTGATAGTACTACGAAGTATCCTCCAGGAGCAGAATTTAGCTTCGTGCTAGCATACCTTTTAAGTCCAACTAGTCTTGTAGGACTCAAGGGCATCTTTTTCCTATGTGACCTCGTAACTTGTGTAGCCCTGGCAATACTGCTCGCTCATAAGGGACGCGACCCCCGTTATGCGCTTCTCTACGCATGGTGTCCACTTCCTATTGTCGAATTTGCTATACAGAGCCATGTCGATGCTATAACGATCACCTTTAGTGTACTCGCGGTTTTGTGTGCCGTTAGCTCAAAACAGCAATTACGGATTCTTGCTGGCGTAATGATTGGTTTGGCAACGCTTACAAAGCTATACCCTATCATCTTGCTACTTGTACTGGTACGCCGATGCGACTGGAGACTACTTGTAGCATGCGCGGCGACGATTGTGCTGGGATACATACCATTTATTCTCCTCGGTCATGGTCCTCTATTAGGAAGTGGAGGACCAATTGCCGCAATTACAAGCCAGGGAGACGCTCATATTGGAGTTGTACAAAACGTACTATTTATTACCGGAACGAACCTGCATATACAACATAGCATTATACAGAATGTTGTCTATGCCGTTGAGGGACTAATAATCAGTACTACTCTAGTTTTTGTATTGATCGGGCGTCTGCGCGGACGCATGAGTACAGAGTTAGGAGTGGTGCTTCTGACTGGAGTCACGCTAGCTACATACGCGCACGTCTTTCCCTGGTATGTTCCCGCGCTTTTGCCGTGGATTGCGCTCTCGATAGTACCTCTATGGACGGAAAAAGGACCGAGTGCACAAGGGCTAACGATCATGGTACTCTGGTACTTTACCTTTACCTGTATACTGAGCTACATTCCAGGTTCGCCACAATATAGGACACAAGCTAATTGGCTCATTTATTATGGTATTACCTTTGGTGTCGTGCTAATTGGACTGCTTGTTGCTCTATTCATCCTGTTACGCAAACAAAGGCATAGTATTGCGATTGGAAAGGTTTGATGAAATGGCCTAACCTCCCGACACATCGTTTATCCGTTCCGCCATCGACTCAACCACTGCCATCACGTCCTTTAGCACAGGTTTGTTCTTGAAATACAGCACTTCGCTTGGCACATCGCGTAAGGCTTCGTGGCTCAGATTGATACCCTCGTAGACAAGCAATAGCAGGTTTTGACATTGTGCGGCTCTCACCTTCTCGACCTTGCGTCTCAAATAGTCGGGATGCCAGAAGCCGACTAACTCTATCAATATTCGCTGCCCCGTGTCTTTATGCGTCACCGCGAAATCTGGAATCATCACGGTATCACCCAGCACAAGTACCTCGTCTTCTCGCGTGAGTAGCCATTTGCCGCGTTTGTCGCCGAACTTTTCCTCGAACTCATGCGCGAAATCGGCTTCCAGACGACTATCAAACTCGCCGCTTTGCTTGAAGTGCGTCGGCAATGCAGAAGTATGGTTAAGGCGATAGGTAGTCATTTTTTGCGTAACAGGTGAGCGTACATCTGCGACCATGTGCCAACGCTCGCATAAGAGCAACGCGGGCAGAAACGCGGCGAATTGTCTACCATAGCGCATGGTTGCGCTGACAAAGGGCGAAATGGGACCGTCCAGATCGACAACATAGCCGTCCTCTTGCGAAGTGACCCAAAACATGAGCTTAAAGAACTTGAGGAACTTCCATAGGTCCTTATAGTTGCTGTGTGCCTCAATTTGCATCTGACTGGCCCAATACAGCACGCCACGTGCCAATTCCAGGTTGTAACGTATCAATAAACCATCAGG
>CAXUHF010000069.1:10373-17179 GCA_964250765.1 uncultured Ktedonobacteraceae bacterium
GTCAGGACTTTTGCTAAGCCACGTACTATAAAGTAGTCGATGCGTTCACCTTCATAGGCTTCGAGTGACTTGTCTAGTTCTGCTTGCGAACGACCTACATGCTGCTGTATCAACGTTATAAGTTCCGTTGCTGTAGCGAGCCAGTAGGGGTCATGAGTATCGAGCATATCTATTGTTAACTCAGTGCCGCGCTGACGCAAGCGCGATCTCACAAGGTCTGCTGTCAGCATCAGTCAATCTTTCTTGGTCTGCGGCGACGTTGGGCCTTGCCTTCGTCGAGCGTTTTGCGTGCGATGACCTCAAAAAGCACCGCCTCTTTATTCTCAACTTTACGCAGGACACGCCCTAAACGCTGAATATATTCACGCGCACCAGCCGTACCACCAAGCACAATGGCAATTTTTGCCTCTGGTACATCAATGCCTTCGTTCAAAACCCGTGAAGTCACGAGTGCGCGATAGGTGCCATTTTGAAAGCCATCTACAATCGCTTTACGTTCAGCGGCGTGTGTCTCATGCGTGATTGCTGGAATGAGGTAACGAGAGGCGATATCATAAACTACGCCATTATGCTCTGTAAAAATCAGAATATGTTCATGCATATATTCACGTAGGAGCGCATCAAGCGTGGTAAATTTCCCTTCGCATCTTGCAAGTAATCGAAGTAAGCGTTGCCGTGCGAGGAAGGCACGTCTAGCCTCTGTATCAAGTGTGGAGAGGCGCATCAATTCCATCAACCAGCCTGGACCATAGCGACGCTGTAGTTGTCGTGAACGCACGAACTCGATATAAATAGCATGGTCAGCATCGTACTGTCTGTGTTCCTCTGCCGAAAGATTCACACGTATACGCTCGGTCCGGTAGTTCGCCAGTTGTTGCCCAACAAGGTCTTCGATACGTTTTGTATAGACAATTGGGCCAACCAGCGCATCGACACGCCAACGCCCATTCGTTTGCTCATGCTCCTCTGGATAGGTCGCGGTGAGTCCCAGGCGTAGAGGGGAAGGAGCCATTAACGCAGCCTCACCCCAGTTTGGCGCGGGCAGATGATGAACCTCATCGAAAATAATTAATTTGAAGGCATTGCCATACTCAGCCATCAAGTCGCCCGCCGAATGATACGTGGTTACGGTAAGCGGCAGCACTTTTTTTTCGCCGCCATAGTATACACCAACCTCACACGCAAAGGCATTGGCGAGACGTGCGTACCATTGATGTAGCAGGTCAATCGTTGGTGCGACCACAACGGTAGAACGGTTCACATGCTGAATGGCTTGAATAGCTACAAAAGTTTTACCCGCTCCTGTTGGCAAAACAATGCTGCCACACTGTCCTGCATCATCCCATGCCGTCAACGCCTCTGTTTGATAATCGTGTGGTTCTCTCTTCTCTTGTAATGTCAGATTAAGCGGTTTCCAGCGTGGCACACCATCCTGAATCGCCTCTTCTTGTAAATAGGACTGAATTGCACCATAATGGTAGCCCTCGCACCGCCAACGCTCCTTGACAAGCTTGAACGGCGCGGGCGGACGTGCATCCACATCATAGAGAACTAGGGTGCCACCCTGAAACGAGACATGCTTACTCATAGTGCTATGATAACAGACTTTTGTTCTAATGGGTAGGGGGAAGGAACACGGCTTGCCAACAATGCTCACTGCCAGTCGCAAAGAGGAATGCGATCCGCAGCTCGCTGAACTGAAATGTTTATAAAGCGGTGTATCCTCCATCAACAGTAAAGACTCCACCTGTTGCGAAAGAGGATGCATCCGAGGCCAAGTAGAGTGCGATACCTTGGAGATCATCTGGAGTGCCAAGCCTCTTCATCGGTGTTAAATCGATCCATGTTCTTACCGTCTCGCCATCCTCTTCAAGAACTGCCCTTGTCATCTCGGTTTTCATATAACCAGGGGCAATCGTATTTACTCGAATATTGTACTTTGCCCATTCTACAGCGAGGCTTTTCGTGAGCATAATCACCCCAGCTTTGGAAGTGTTGTATGCCGCTTGGTTTAGTGGTGTGTTTACAATGATTCCTGACATAGAGGAGATGTTTATAATCGATCCCTTCTTCTGCTGAATCATTATTCTTCCTACTGCTTGGGAGACGAGAAAAACACCATTGAGGTTCACATCCATAATTTTCTGCCAGTCAGAAAATTCCATATCTTCTATATTGACAACCATAGGTATACCTGCGTTATTAAACAGTACGTCAATTGTATGAAACTTCTCTACTACTGCATGTACCATCTGCTTCACTTGCTCAGGCTGGGTAACATCTACCTGAACAGCCATCGTTTCTATGCCTTCTTTTTGTAGGTCGTTCGCTGTCTTTTGCGCTTCCTCAATGTTGCTATCTGCTATTACAACGTGTGCATTCGCCTCAGCAAGGGCAGTCGCCATCGCTTTGCCCAGTCCTCTTGCTCCACCTGTCACAAGTGCTACATTCCCTTTCAACTGAAACTTGTCCATAATACTCATCTTGTGTCCCTGCTTCATCTCTTTGAAATCTGGTTTCCTGCAATCAATTTGTATCATATCCACCACCGATTATATCACGCGATTTGTCATGGTGATTTGAGTGGATTATATCCTGCAGAAAATCTCTTCTTTTCATCTTCTGTGGTAGAATTAGAAAGCACTGCGTAGGCAAAATCTGCGTAGACATTATGACGAGACTCTGTTATACTTTACGCTAGCAAAAGAATAGATATGAAGCGATGATGGGAAGAGTACGCGGAGGAAGACCGGACAGAGAGAAGAGGCCATTGACTGCAAGCCTCTTTGCGGGAGCCTACGCTGAAGTTCATCCCAGAGCGAACCGTTGAAACGCAATGTAGACGGTTCCGGTGTTCTCCGTTATAGGACAGACCAAGTGGAATATGGAGGTACGGCATGAATGCTGAGTACACATATTCAAGATGGGTGGTACCACGGAGTTTTTCACCGACCTTCGTCCCTGTGACGACGCGTCGGTTTTTGATTTTTTGGAGAATGCATATGCTAGGACAACTTGATGTTTTACTAGGACAACTCGACGAGTTGCGTAGCCACGCACTCGTGGAACTAGAGACAATGAATACATCAGCAGCGCTCGACGAGTGGGACATACGCTATCTTGGACGTAACAAGGGCGAACTCAAGAATCTCTCCGCCGTGATGCCGAAACTTTCAAAGGAAGAACGGCCTGTTGTAGGACAGAAGATTAACGCGGTTAAAGCCGAACTTGAGCAACAACTCGTTGCTAAACGCGAATTTTTGCGTCAACGTGAGCTGATGCAAACGTTAGAGCAGGAGCGTATCGACGTAACCTTGCCGGGACGCGCATTACCAGTAGGACATGCTCATCCATTGTCACAAGTTATGCAGGAAGTAACGGGCATCTTCGCCAACATGGGATTTCAGATCGTGCAGGGACCAGAGGTCGAAACCGACTACTATAACTTCGAGGCTCTTAACCTGCCCGCAGATCATCCTGCCCGCGATATGCAAGATACCTTTTGGGTCGTGCCGGGCGAAATATTACTGAGAACACAAACCTCGCCTATGCAGATTCGCACAATGGAACAGATGCGCCCACCTGTACGCGTGGTTGTCCCCGGCAAGGTCTTCCGCTATGAAGCGGTGGATGCCTCACACGAGGCCATGTTTCATCAAATCGAGGGCTTGCTTGTCGATGAGAATTGCACCATGTCTGACCTGAAGGGTTGTCTGGAACGCTTCGCTCGTGAGATGTTCGGCGAGAAACGACAGGTACGCTTCCGTGGCAGCTATTTCCCATTCACTGAACCAAGTGCCGAGGTTGATATCGACTGCCCATTCTGCGAGGGCAAGGGTTGCCGTACCTGCAAATATACGGGCTGGCTCGAAATTCTTGGTTCAGGCATGGTTGACCCACGCGTCCTGCGGCAAGTCGGCTATGATCCCGCGAAATATCGTGGCTTCGCCTTCGGCGTTGGTGTTGAGCGTATCGCTATGTTGAAATATGGGGTCAACGAAATACGCCTCTTCTCTGGTAACGACCTGCGCTTCCTGCGCCAATTCTAAGGACGTGGTAATGCGGACACGTCATCTGTAGGGACCGATGTATCACGTCCTCGTCGGTGGTCGATTACCAAAAGGACGTAATACATCGGTCCCTACAGACGGTTCATCGATCAAAGCACGTTACCGTTTTTATAAACAGGAGAACTTTTATGCGAGTGCCACTGAGTTGGCTCAAAGAGTATGTTGACATAAAGATGTCACCAGAGGAACTGGCACATATCTTAACGATGGCAGGGCTAGAGGTAGAAACCATCGACTATATTGGTGCCAGTTGGGGCGACAAAATCATTACCGCCCAAATTACACATCTTGAAAAAGTGGAGAAATCGGACCACCTGAACTACACACACGTCAACACGGGGCAGGGTGAGTTGGGAGTAGTATGTGGTGCGCCCAATATCAAGCTTGGCGATAAAGTCCCGTTAGCTCTGGTTGGAGCACAGGTAGGCGATATCACCATTGGCGAAAGCAAAAAAATGGGCTATGTCTCACAAGGTATGCTATGTTCGCCGCGTGAGCTTGGCATGGGCAACGACCATTCCGGTATCTACATCCTTGATGACGATACACCGCTTGGCGAACGTCTCTCCGCTATCCTGGGCGAGGTTGTATTCGATTTCTCGATTAAGGCACATCGAGGCGACCTGTCTTCCATTATCGGTATCGCACGCGAGGTTGCCGCATTGACGCAACAAGAATTGCGTATTCCGCAATCCGTTATTCATGAGCAGGGAACACCTACAGCAGAGATGGCACAAGTGACCGTAGAAGCACCAGACCTGTGCCCACGCTATGCCGCGCGCATTGTCAGTAATGTTCAGCTGAGTCCTTCACCGAGTTGGATGGGACGCCGTTTGCTTGCGGCAGGTATGCGCCCTATCAGCAATGTTGTCGATATTACAAACTATGTTATGTTGGAATTTGGGCAACCTCTGCATGGCTTCGACTACGATCTTGTACGCCAGCATCATATTATTGTACGTCGCGCTCACGAGGGAGAGACACTCACGACACTTGATGAGGTCAAGCGCAAGCTTACGCCCGACATGTTGCTGATTACTGATCCAGAGGGACCAACCGCGATTGCAGGTGTTATGGGTGGCGCGATTAGCGAGATTCACGATAAAACAACGACGGTCTTGTTAGAGGCCGCGAACTTTAATGCGACCAGCGTGCGTCGTACCTCAACCGTGTTGGGCTTGCGAACCGACGCCTCAAGTCGTTTTGAAAAGGGCTTAGACCCAGAATTGACTATCGCTGGCGCAAACCGTGCGGCCCAGTTGCTGGTAGAACTAGCAGGCGCGACCGTCAATCCGGGTATCATTGATGTCTATCCCGCTCCGGTCAAACCACGTACTATCGTCTTTACCACACATGAGGTCGAGTGGCTTACAGGCATGAAGGTGACGCAGAGTGAAGTCGTAGATGCGCTACGAGCTTTACACTTTGAGGTGGAAGCTGACCCTGATGAACTAGGCGAAAAGATGCTTGTCACGGTACCAACGTATCGCGGAGATATCGAAGAGGGAGCCGATCTGGTAGAAGAGGTACTACGTATCATTGGCTATGACACTCTACCCAGCACCATTCCAACAGGGCCACTCCCAGAGCCATTAGCGGAGTCGTGGTTTGACCGCGAACAAGAGATACGCACACGATTAGTAGGAGCGGGACTCAACGAAATCATTACCTATGCAATGACCAGCAGAGCGCGTATGGTCAACATTTTAGCAAACGCGGACACACAAGCATCACGTTTTCTATCAGGTATGGGTACTGCGTCAGCAAATGAAAAACAAGAACATACTGTTGTAGCACATACGACAAATGGGAAAGCTGTCGCGCCTTTTGAAGCCCAAAGTGTTCCTGCAGTGGTACTTAGAAATCCATTGACAAGTGATCTTGAGGCAATGCGTTTGACATTGATGAGCGGTCTGCTGGAAACAGTACAGGAAAATAGCAAACGCAATACATCAGGCTTGCGTTTCTTTGAGATTGGACGACGTTACTTGCCGTCTGACGATATACACAAACAGCCAGATGAGCGACGTAGTGTAGGTATTGCACTTTGCGGACCAGCTGAGATTTCGTGGGTAACGGAGTTGGGGCGTCCTGCTGATTTTTATGATCTCAAAGGCGTTGTCGAGACACTATTGGATGGCTTGCACATCGCACGCTATCGCTTCACACCCACACAGCATCCTACATTTCATCCAGGACGCTGTGCGCTTGTGGAGGTTCCGCGCCTCTCTGGTACTGGTGAAGAGATATTCAGTCCGATTGGTGTTATGGGCGAGGTTCATCCACTCGTACAGCAACGGTATGATTTACTCCATCGTGCGTACCTATGCGAGTTAGACCTGGAAATGCTCTACGCAGCAGTGCCTGCGCGCTTGACCTACGAGACTATCTCGCGTCACCAGGAACTCACGCGCGATTTAGCGATTGTGGTCGATCAGCAGCTTTCAGCACAAGAGGTGCAGAATGTTATCGTCTCTAGTGGCGGAGAATTGTTGCGTTCTGTAACACTCTTCGATGTCTACACGGGCGAGCCAATTCCAGTCGGTAAGAAGAACCTGACCTATTCGCTAGTGTATCAATCCTCTGATCGTACACTAACGGACGCTGAAGCAAACACGTTGCAAGAAAGAATCGTGCGTGCATTACACGATACATATAATGCAACACTTCGATAATCTGTAGGGACCGATGTATAGCGTCCATATTTTGAAAAAAAACCGAAAAAAGGAGCGGGAA
>CAXUHF010000069.1:17189-21070 GCA_964250765.1 uncultured Ktedonobacteraceae bacterium
TTTCTCCCCTTTTTTACCGGGGCTTTATTACAAAAAAACCGATACCAAGGACGCTATACATCGGTCCCTACAACATTCTCACAGGTCAGACCATAAGTACTGTACTAGTGTTTATCTATGTGATAAACCTACGTGATGGCACGTTCTATGATATAGGCGTATTAGCGAGAGTATGCCTGGTTTTTGAACGACAAAAGGGGATGCAGTGATACCAATACGTATTTTTATTTTCACTGCTACGCGCCTCTCTAGTAACGTGAGGGTTGGCACATGCGGGTAGAGGATTTGGACAACCAGCACCAGGGAGACATGAGCCGATGTCTTCATTGTAATAATCCCTGCGATGCAACGGCTTTATTTTGTGATGCATGTCAATCACAACTCTATAAGTATGAGAATGCAGCACAGAGTTCTACGGCATATGAAGATATTGCAAACAGTACTACGGCACCACGTCCAATTGTGATGGCACCGCGGAATGGGTATGACGAGCGAATACAGGGTGGTGAAAGCACTGTTCCTCTACCACATATAGCTGTAGAGTCGCCTTCTACTCCGAATAGTCCACAAACACCACCGCCATCGGTTCATGGCGTATATGTCAACATTGTGGATAATGCCATTCACCGACTAAACGATGCCGCACGCCGTATTGCTGCTGTCGATCAGCATGAGAAGCGTCATCCTCGCGCTTCGCGTCTCTCACCGCTTCGTGATATTTCCGCCGATATTCAGCGACAAAGCACTCCATTGCTAAAGACTGCTGGTGATGCAGCCAACGCTCCTCAAAAAAGTTTCGAGGTAAGTGCTAGTAACATGCCGGATTTATGGCCCTGGTTGCCTGATACTGATGATATCGACAACAATAATACCTGGGAAAACTACACCGATCCGCTCCTGTCACGCCGCTTCCCCGATGGTAATGAGGCTGCTCTCATTGATGCTGAAGACGAACGTAGAGCCAGAGCGGAAGGACTTATCACTTCACCATTCCTACGCCGTTCTACACGTACTATGCGCCTACGAATTGCATTTGTCAGCCTCGCAATTCTCGCGGTACTGGCCTTAACGATTGATACCGCCCTTGTCTCCGTAGCGTTCTTGCACCCTCACCATACAACACCCGCTCCTGTGAGTGGGCCGCCGACCTTGACAATTACTTCAGAAGTCACGAAGGATAATCAGACAATTTTTGGTCATCGTGTGTTCTTTCATTTGATGCATTTCAATCCATTGACTACCGTCATTATTACTCATGATGTAGACGTGCCCGTGATACTTAGTACTGGCCTTCCTAATGTACAGGTTGGGAAAGATGGAACAGCTCTAGCCTCGACCATTATCACGATTGATGCTTGGGGACCCGGCTTTCACACGGTAGACGCGGAGGATATACAATCACATTACATCGCAAATGCAACGTTACAGATTATTGGCTCAGGGCCGACAAAGCCTTCGCACCTCATTATTAAAGATGCCACTCTGGATATGGGGTCAGGCTATCAAGGCTCCAATACTATTCAGCCGTTTACACTTTCAAATGATGCGAACGCGAGTGGAGCGATCACGTGGGCGGCGAGTAGTAACAAGCCTTGGCTCGTGCTCACTCCCAGTCAGGGTACGTTTAGCAATTCGCAAACAATATCAATCGGCGTAGAACGTGGAATGTTGGCTCCCGGTGCATATGTTGGTAAAGTTTCGTTTTCATCGAATGTAGGTGCTCCAATCACTGTGCAGGTAGATATGACAGTTACAGCATTGCCTGCTAATGTGGGTGCTGTCCTCATGATCGCGCCTGCCGTTCTCTCATTCACATCGCAAGATGGAACTTCTACCACAAATAATAGACAGGTGCTGGTCGTGAGCAACCCTGGGCATCAAACGCTTTCATGGTCCCTCACAAATAACGGGTCTGCTATGGTAACGAACCAAACTCCATCACCAAGTACTCCTGGCATATCTACAAACTGGCTCAATACAAACGTTACATCCGGCATCGTCGAGCCGGGCCAGACAGAGAATGTCATCGTCACCATAAATAGCCAGAATATGCTCCCAGGAGCCTACACGGATTCGCTAGCGTTCTCGTCTCCCGATCCAAAGACGCTAAACGGCTCACAAAGCGTGAGTATCTCATTGACGGTACAACAGCATTGTAGCTTGAACCTGAGTACGGGCGGTATGACATTCACAGCCATTGCAAATAGCAGTAATACGAGCAATCAATCTCTCAATGTGAGTGCATCAGCAAGCTGCACTTCTGCGGTCAACTGGAATGCAACTACATCTGCTGGTTGGCTCACGATTACTCCTGCAAGTGGGTCAGCGAAAACGGGCAGTAGTTCCGTGATCACAGTAGGAGTCAATACAGCCAACATGACACCAGGAGCGTATAATGGCACGATCACGATTGTGTCAGCGCAAGGTGGCAATACTCAGACAGTGGCAGTTGGACTTACCGTGCAAAAACCACCTCCACCAGGGGCACCAGTTTTGGCGGCAGCTCCGCTTACGTTAGGCTTTAGCACGGTACAAGGACAGCCAGTCTCGTCTGGACAGACTATACTGATTACAAATTCAGGTCAAAGCGTACTACAATGGAACACAAGCGTCAGTCTACTGGCGACATCATGGCTTGGAGTGTCTCCAACGGGTGGAAGAATCAATCCAGGCCAAACAGCAACGTTGACAGTCCTTGCCGCCGCAAATGCGCTGACTCCTGGCACCTATAATGGTCAGATTGTCCTAAATGGCTCTGATACAACAGGTCAAACGGCTTCTGGTAGTCCACAGACGGTAGCGGTCCAATTGCAAGTGAATCCACCATGCGCACTTGTACAACCATCATCTAGTGCACTCGCGTTTACCTCAATACAGGGAGGAGGCGATCCATCTCCTCAAGCTGTAACACTTTCTGCTTCGGGCAACTGCGCGTGGCCTTTAGGATGGAAAGCGAGTATATCCCCTGCGGCTCCGTGGCTGAAACTTTCGTCGGCTACTGGTTCTTTTGGGCAGGGAGGTCTCTCTAATACGCTAGGAATTAGTCCGACAATTGCAAACCTTGCGCCCGGTACCTATACCACACAGGTGTCGATTAGTGCGTCTGACACATCAGGGGTAATCGCTCAGGGAAGTCCACAAGTCTTCTCAATTACACTAGTCGTACAACCTCCATGTCAAATGGCTCCTGTCCCATCAAATCTGGTATTTACTGTTGCTGATGGACAGATATCATATGCAAAAACATTCCCTCTAGGTGAAACAGGAATGTGTGCACGACCCGTCACGTGGAGCGCAACGGGTGACACGAATAGTACAAGTTGGCTTGTCGTGTCACCAGCATCTGGATCAGACGCAGGGGGTGGAGCCACGGTAAGTGTGAGCATCAATGCCACCTCCCTCCCTCCTGGTAACTACAGAACGAATGTGACGGTCACTGCGAACAATAACGCAACGATAGGGAACAGCACTCAAACCATCCCGGTAGCGGTTAGAGTGACAGGCTTCACGATCAGTGGTACGATCAATGTATGTAGTGAGAATACCTGTACTACTCCACCACCTGTAGCACTTCCGGCTGCATCTGTTGTTCTCACAAACGCAGCCGGAACTCAGGTTGCAACGACGACATCTGACGCAAACGGCAATTACATTATTAAAAACGTTGGTTTGGGTACGTACACGCTCTCGGCTAGCGGCACAACGAGTAGTGGTACAACAAGTACTCACTATACTGGTAATGCTCAGGTCGTAGTGACAGGAAATATGCCCGGCACCAATCTATCTCTTCAACAAGGATAAGAAAGAGAACAGAAGTGGAAAAAAAATTATTTAATTGAAAAAGGCGGGAAAAAAAAAAATTTAAGATTATTTTTATTTTA
>CAXUHF010000069.1:21080-24526 GCA_964250765.1 uncultured Ktedonobacteraceae bacterium
AAAATAAACAAACACTAATCAAAAATATATTTATTCGCCCCACAGCGCCTTAAATAATTTTTTTTCCACTTCTGTTCTCTTTCCCATTCTGTATAGCTGTGATACAATAGCCTTGCTCTATGATTATGCATATTTAGATGCAACTATACACTATGACACATATTTGACAAATGTTCTTTCTTTACGTTTATCAGAGTAGGATAATACATACTCATATATAGCACTACTACAAAAACACAGCGGTCAAGGAGGATGAGGAGGCACGCCGCTCCTGGCAGATGCTAGCCTCGAATGATGTTTTATGGAGACGAAACGCTGCGCCCAATGCCACAAGCTGTTACGCGCCGAAACACAGACATGTAGTCGGTGTGGCTATACTTTTTCAGAAAAGAAACGCAAGGTTATAACGAGAGACCTGACGCGTCCGTCGTTACCGCCTGCGTCACCACATCGCGCTGGTCATTACTCTGGTTTACATCCCGAAGATCAGCCATACCAGTCAAGCATGATCGCTGTACAACATCCACCTGCACAAGAGGTACAAGAGATTGCGCCATTGCTCGAACCTGTACAAGAGAGGCTAGAACATCCTATCTTACCTCCTCTTGGTGATGATGCCCCGACACAAATGAGTATACGTTCTGAAAAACCTCAGTCAGAGGTCAGTATTCCCAGCGTACAGTACAACGAGCAGGTAGAAATTCCTCCTGTTCGACGCGAAAGACCATTACTGGATACCGATGGCGTACTTCCTGCTCTTTATCAGTCACAGCAACCGAAGAAAATAGGAACCGCAAAGCGCACCATTTCGCTCTTATTAACGCTCTCGTGCATCTTCTTTTTATCAGCAAGTGGTATTCTTGCCTATGTTTTAATAGCAAGTAAGTCTTCTACACCGTCATCTACCTTAAAACTCAGTGCCTTCCCTACTACAGTACGTGCTAGCGATACGTTCACGCTCAGTGGTAGTGGCTTTACCTCATCGACGCAAGTAAAGTTCACGTATGATAACCAGCAACCTATCAACGACAGTAAGGGACATCAACTTACGGCGATTGTTGATCGCCATAATGCGTTCTCTGTTGAAGTTATAACACCTTCGAGTTGGGCGGCGGGAACGTATACCATTTATGCAACTGATGAGGCGCAGCAAGCAAGTAGCAAGACAGCTATCATCGTAGAGCCGCTATCAGATGAAGCACCACAGTTACAGCTAATGACAACGCATATGAATCTCGGTACAAATTCGGCTGGGACCACATCAAGCAAACAAATTACGTTAAAAAATGTAGGGGGAAGCAAGCTCATGTGGCAACAAAAGAGCGATGCAACATGGCTCACTGCCGCTCCTACTGCCGGCAATAGCTACACGTTTGCAGGTAGTGCTTCTGTTACCATCACGGCGAACCGTAGCCATCTCACTCCAAAAACACGCTATACAGGGGATATCATCTTTTCACAAAAAGATGGTAGTCACGCGAGTAAGCTTACTGTTACAATGGGCGTTGATGCGACACCGGCAGCACTCAATGTGTCGCCTTTGTCATTAACATTTGCCGCTACAAGTACACAAAGCGTTCCTACACAATCTGCTACATTACAAAATAGTGGTGGCAAGTCGCTGAACTGGCAGGCGGCGTCAACCACAAATGATGGTGCCAACTGGTTATATATCAGTGGTCCTACAAGTGGACGTATTGATCCTGCACATAGCCAACCACTGCTCATCGGAGTGCAAGCACAAACGCTCGCCCCAGGTTCTTATCAAGGAACAATTGTGTTAACAGGAGGTGCGAGTGCTACGATAAATGTATCACTTACTGTGATTGCGGCTGGCAATATTCTTGTCACACCTACTACACTCAATTTTACTGGCCTCACACAACAGAGTGTTACTAGCCAGACACTTACGCTGCAAAACACTGGTGGACAACCACAAACGTGGAGTACGAGTACGACTCTCGATCAGGGCAATTGGCTTAGCGTAACACCACAAAGCGGCTCGGTAAGTGCAGGGGCGCAAGTGCAAATACCAGTCAACATCAATACAGCAGGACTAAAAGCCAATAGCTATCAAGGAACAATCACGTTTACTATTGGCAGCTATCTTACCACCGTTCCTGTCGCGCTAGCACTGACAACACCTCCTGCGGCTGCAATTACAGTGCAGAGTACATCGCTCACCTTTCAAACAACATCACACAATAATCCAGTTGGGCAATCGTTAGCAATTAGCAATACAGGCAATGCAGTACTGAATTGGACTGCAAGCGAAAGCGGAAATGGTGCAACCTTCGCACCGCTTTCCATCACCAGTGGTAGCCTGTCGCCACAAAGTTCTCGTACTATAGAGGTAAACCCTAGCGTTGCGGCCTTACCGCCAGGAACTCTGAAAACGACGATCACGATAGCGGACGGCGATGCAGGCACTACAGTGGTAAGCCAGCAGGTGCAAGTGACGGTGAACATTCAGGGTCAAGCTGAGATTACGATATCGCCCCCAAATCTCAATCTGGATACAAGTAGTGCAGGCTCAAATACGCAAACAGTAACAATCAAAAATACTGGTACTGCTTCATTGCACTGGAGTGCGAGTGTTCAAATGGATGCTCCTACCGGCGGAACGTGGCTTTCGGCTGATACTACGAGTGACACACTTGCACCGGGTGCAAGTCAAAATATTACTGTAAGTTGTGATAGTACAGGTTTAACAAAAGGTGTTGCCTATCAAGGAACGATTGTGATTAGTGACAGTACAGACACCACTGTGTCACCACAGACGGTGTATGTCACTTTTTCCCCGTAACCATGCGGTTCTCCATCCTTTAGGGGAAACCAGGGAGACCGCAAGGGTCCCCCTACATGTAGGCACCTGAAAAATGTAGGGGAGACCCTTGCGGTCTCCCTGCATTTTTACCCGTTTCTCCTAAAGAACGGAGACCCAGCCAAGCCTGTTTATTGACGCTCTGAGGCTTCTGTGCTATATTCTGACAAGCAATAAAGGTCATTATACGAAATCATTTTATGGAGGAGCATGTCGTGCCAAGAATAACGTTTGTGCGTGAGAATAAACAAGTACAAGTACTAGAGGGCGATAGTGTACGCTATCCCGGTTTAGAGAACGATGTGTCTGTCTACTGTGGTTGGAAGAAGCTCGCCAACTGTCACGGGAATGGATTATGCGGTTTTGACCGAGTGGCTGTTTCACCTTCGGTGAACACAAACCCGCTCTCGTTCTCAGAAAAGTTCTGGTTGCGCGGCGACCTCAAGAAAAACCCAAACATGCGTCTCGCCTGTCAGGTACAAGTACTCGGCGACATCACCGTCGATACTCAATGCAAATAAGGAACATACAAAAGCTGCGCTCAAATTGCAAAGGACAATTAGCGCCGGGTTTTTTTTTTGCGTAATTACGTGCGACCAATTATGACGGTTGCGCCAATTGT
>CAXUHF010000069.1:24536-27344 GCA_964250765.1 uncultured Ktedonobacteraceae bacterium
AACTGGGCAAAATACCGGTGTATACAAAATCAAAATAAGCAACAAAAAAACGGGGCGCCAATTTCCAAACGCAATTTTCGCGCAGCTTTTGTATGTTCCTTAATTCCTGACGACGAAGTAGAGCGTTTGCGCCAGTTGATTGTTCCAGTAGAGTTCAACCTTGCCCTCGGCTTGTGATGCATAGCTCATTGCAGCTATACCCGTGACTGGCTGGTTGGCGACAAGCAGTTTTCCTGGTATGGTGCTATAAGGCAACTGCATATTGTTCATGTACCACTTGATAGTAACAGTTCCCGTTTGTAGCGGATGCACACTGTAGGTAAGATAAAATATTTCGTTTGGTTTGAATATCTTATCCGTCTGTGCCGCAATCGTCGTATTCTTTACCAGATGCGATGTTGTTGTTGCGGATGTAATAACACTATACGCTGCTGCGCTTCCTATAACAACTCCATTTGGCGGATCAGGCAATGAAGCACTGTTTGAGCGAATACTTGGTGGTGCGGAATTATTGCCTGTCAAGATACGACTCACCATGTCGAGTTTGCCACTCGCTTTAGCATAATATCCTGCTCCGCCACACAACATAAGTGAAACGATGAGGACACTCAGAAAGCCACTGATAATGCGGTAGCGAGGGATAATGGGACGTGGCTTGGTATACATCGGCGGGACGTATACAACTCCTTCTTCATGAGCAGGAGGTGTGATAACGATATCTTGAGCAGTAGGAGCCGTCATAACTTGCATTGCGTTTGGCTGTGGCACCGATTGTAGTCCCATACTTCCGTGATAGGGAATAGGTAAAAAAGAATTTTCTTGCTGTGGTGGCTGTGACCATTGTTGTTGTGGCTGTGCCTGTTGTGGAACTTGCGACCATTGCTGAGCCTGAGACTGTTGAGGGACCTGTGACCATTGCCCCCAGGTGCTGGATGAAGGAGTTTCAGGGCTACTTTGTTGCTGGCTCGAAAGCAATCCTCCTCCATGAGATACGAGCATTTCCCAATTCGCACTTTGAGGCGCAGCTTGTATCGAAGAAGGTGCTCCGCAGTTAGTACAAGGAGCAGTGTTTTCCACACGCACCGTTTTACAATAAGCACAAATCATATTTTTTCGGCCCTCATTAAGCTATCCTGCTACTCATGTCCTTCAATGTATATTTCATACATCCTTACACTAGCATCGACTACGCGGGTAATCAAGAAACCTGTCTTTATATAGTGCAAAAGGGCTATGTCCCTCTTATTTTCACATGTATAGATAAACGTATATCAACACGTTTCTTTACGTAGGGGTCTAATTCTATTACACCCTTTTGACGATTCACAATGTGGAAGGGATGTTGGAACGTTTCATCAATTCTATTAACATGGTCAATCGCCAAAAGGGTGTAATAGAATTAGACCCCTACGGACCGCTTGTCACATATAAAGAGACGTGCTACCATACACGTGTCAAGACGTTCTTGCTAGCAGAGAAAGTATGACGATGGCAGAGTCATCAGAGCAATGGTACAACCGACAGGCGGTGGAGCAACTCGCGCTGCATATTCCATTTGAGCGTGATACCGCTACGAAATCGGAACAGATAGAGATGTTACGTGGGTTAGTTCTTCGTCATGGACGAACAATGGACCCACATGAGTTTGGCTTCGAGGCCCGCACAGAATTGGTACGCCTGGGCCTATGGAGTCGTATTGGACCTCAACATGAACAATAACACCACAAAAACAATTGTGATTACTGGTTGCTCAAGTGGCTTTGGGCGGCTCACTGCGCTACAACTAGCACGGCAAGGCTGGCATGTCTTTGGGACTGTGCGTAAAGAGGATGATAAAGAAAGTCTTACTAACGCGTTGGAAGATGTATATAAAGAACACATGACACCCGTTGTATGTGATATCACAAATGCTGAGCAGGTCGCTAGCCTCGCACAAATGGTTGCGACAGCAACACCTCGTCTCGATGCACTGTTAAATAATGCTGGTACCGCCTTTGCCGCTCCACTAGAATTGATTTCGTTAGAAGACCTGACGGCACAGTTTGAAGTCAACGTTATCGCACAATTGCGCGTCACACAAGCATTATTGCCACTGCTTAAGAGCGCGAAGGGCACAATTATCAATGTCAGCAGCATCAGCGGTAAAGTTTCCACGCCCGTGATAGGAGCCTATTCAGCCAGCAAGTTCGCAATTGAGGCTATCAGCGATACACTACGGCTTGAACTCGCGCCATTTGGTGTCCGTGTGGTAATCATCGAGCCAAGTTCTAGCCCCACGAATATCTGGCAAACCAGTATGAAACGCTCTCTCGAAAAACTGGAGCCGCACCGCGTGGGTGAGTACGCGAAACTGCTCACCACCTTTGAGAAGCTCGCAAACGCATTAAGTAAACGCGGTTTCCCTCCACAACGCTTTGTCGATACCGTTGTCCGCATCCTCGCCAACCCAAAGCCCCGTATCCGTTACGTCGTACCTAGTAGTGCAAGTATAGAAGTTACATTACGCCGCTTCTTGCCCGATGCGGTCTTCGACGCGATATTGAGGCGTTCGCTACGGTGGTAAGAGAAGATGAACATGCAGGGAGACCGCAAGGGTCTCCCCTACACGTGAAGGTTATACATGTAGGGGAGACCCGAACCGCATTCGGGGAATGATGAAGGTAGCGGTCTCCCTGTTTCTCCTTAATGATAGAGACCCTTGTTTTTTTACATCTTTACAGTTTCATAGACGAGAGAAAATCATCAACTTTTTTCTGACCTATTCTTACCCTCTCAGCATAGGCAAGGATAGTCTCTTTCTGCCTAGCG
>CAXUHF010000070.1:0-8431 GCA_964250765.1 uncultured Ktedonobacteraceae bacterium
CCTACGGTGGTTCTATCCTTTCGGTTGTGTTCAGATGTGCCAAAAATTAATTACTATCTATCCTTTTAATTATTCTTATGCTACAATAACGCACATTGGGCGTAATGAATTATGGCCCCTACATCGGTTTCTCGCCCCACGCGATCAAACTGTAGCTGATCGCGCAGAAGTCGTCCGACATCATCTCTTGGAGCATCTGCTGATAGAGTTCTTCATATTTTTCGTCGGTTGTGAGCTGCAGCCCAACGAAGTAGGGTTTTCCTAGTTGAAGCACAACCATCTGGTTTTGATAGAAGCTTTCGTGTCCCTCTGTCCCTGCTGATGTATCGACACCGAATGCCCTATAGCTTACGTTGACATAGCCAGCATTCTTTAGGAGTCTGGGTAACACTGGAGTAATCCCGAAGTTTCGTGCTGTAGGCCCAAAATTTCTGCCAGTCATGCTGAACGCGTTCAAAGCCATCTGCGTAATTTGCTCAAAAGCAGGACTGTTCGTGACTGGCATTTCGTTTTCGGTAAGACGGATAATACCGCCGGGTTTACTGATGCGAAAGGTTTCTTGTAACATAGGAGGCCACGTACTCGGTGTCAATACAGCAACGAGATAACGTGCATTGATAAGATCAAACGAGTTATCTATAAAAGGAAACGGCTCCTGAATGTTCATGGTCATGAAGTGAGCGTTTTGTAGACTCCGAGCTTTTGCGGTTGCGCGTCCATAATCCGTCATACGTGTACTCAGGTCTACACCCATGACCTGAGCCTCAGGCAGCATACGTGCTACATCTAATACCCAACCGCCGGGACCACAGGCAATGTCTAGCACGTTGTGAAATGATGGTGAGTCGCCTAGATCAGCTAATGCTCCACCCATTGCCTTTGTAAACGTCGTATCCTGATTGAGTAAGCGAGTCATCTCAACCGCATTTTCAGGGTCGATTGGGTAGACGTTTTCGTCTTTTCCTGTTGTCATAAAAAATATTACCTCTATCTTTTTTATAGGGATATGTACGACTACGACATGCTACTCTTTGGTGTCGGACGACCATGTTAAAAACATCTCTTCGATTTGCTGCCATGCAAGCTCAGTTGCACGTTGCAAAGGCAAGTTTTCGTTTTTCTGCACAGCTTCTTGCATGAGTTTGATTGTGCGCTTGTGCAGTGTTGAAAGCGGATCACGCTGTGCCGTGTATTTGGGCATCTCATATAAGTTTATAACATCCAGAGGATAAAATTCCTCTGCCTCAAACGCAAGCGATAAGAGTTCGCTGTACTGCTCGATCAGCTTCACGCGAAAAGGCAAGAAGTAGTCTGGCTGACTACTAGACACAATGAAACTTCCTGCAACAGCTCCCCCGCGCTGTATGGGATAAGCGGTGGCTCCTTCCTCCCACTCCGTCCAATGTGCTGGAAACCGTCCTTCATGTTCTTTTTGATTTTGACGAATCAGGGGGCGACCGTTCATAACGGTAAACCCTGCCATCGATTCACTGCCAAGTAACACCGCTTGCTGCTCCAAGTTGATGCCCCACGGAGGCGTGCCACGCCCAACGTGTTCGCGTAGACTACGAATAATACCCTGTTTAGAGGGCATACATTTCACGAGTGTGACGGCTAACCCCAGGTGGTTGGGGTCCAGTTGACCCAGTGCTTGCTGCAAGATGAAATTGCTCAGCGTCCAAAAGCGTTGCGTTTTTGTTATCGTTGAGTAGGCATGCATGACATACGTATATAGCTCCACTGGTATTTCCTGTGACTCGTCCTTTTCCTGATCGTTTCCAAGCGTCTGTATGATGTCAGGAAACTCTTCAGCAATCAACTCGGTAAGTATGGCACGATGTTGTGGTAGTGCCCGTAGCAGGTGACGCAGGTTCTGCGGACGAGGATTCGATACGCCATTGACCCAACGAGTTAATGTTACAGTACTGACGCTTAATTCGTTCGCAATACGCTGTCGCTCGTGCGTATCGACAATGATTTTGCCCAGAAATTCTCGCCATGCAGTAATATGTATCATACTTTTACTCGGTGTCGCTATCATAACAATTTTTCATATACCCCCTCTACTTTAACAAATATTCATCCGTTTATAGATCAGCTTCAAAATAGTCTTCCCCCTTTACTGCCAGTCATGGAGTATCATACTGATTACTCAAGTTATCGTCAACTCAATCGCATAAAAATTGTGTGAAGAAAAGGAAAAATACTACATATTTGTGAGTATATTGACGCACCTGTGCATCTAGGGCATAATACGGTGACAAAGATATGAATAATGCTTCATACAACGTAACTTCCAGGTAAGATAGACGGGTTTCACAAGGTTACATTTCACATGAATAACGAAAATTTGCTTCCTCAGATACGGGGAACATATGAAGTCATCGTCGTAGGTGCGGGTCACGCGGGTTGTGAAGCGGCACTCGCAAGCGCACGTATGGGACGCAAAACATTATTAGTTACGATGAATTTAGACAGTATCGCGCTTATGCCGTGCAATCCCTCGATGGGCGGTCCCGCGAAAGGACATCTGATCAAAGAGATTGACGCGCTTGGCGGCGAGATTGGACGCAATACTGATCGCACGTTTATTCAAATTCGGCTCCTTAATACCAGCAAAGGGCCAGCTGTACAAGCATTACGTGCGCAATGTGACAAGCAGGCGTACCGCCTTGCCATGAAATATGTGTTGGAGAGCCAGCCCAATCTGGAAGTGAAACAGGCGAACGTATCACAACTTCTCAGTATTTTCCGACAGGATGGCCGACACGAAATCACTGGCATCATTACCAATACGGGTTGGCAGTATAACGCCAAGACGGTTATCTTAACGACGGGTACATTTATTAACGGGCGACTCGTTGTCGGTGAAAAGACACAGCCAGGAGGTCGAGCGGGAGAAGGTCCAGCACTTGGTATATCCGAGGCTTTACGGTCATTTGGGCTAGAAGTCCGACGCTTTAAGACGGGGACACCGCCACGTATTGATGCCCGTACAATAGATTTCAGCAAGACCGAGCTACAACCGGGAAGCCGTGTGCCACTCTACTTTTCACAAGATGTGTCGGCACGCGAAGATGTACAACTTCCTGGGGGTCGCCCAAACCCGATCTTTCCCACAACTGATGAAGATATACACGGCTGGCGACCACAATTGCCGTGCTATCTGGTACGTACAACCGAACGGACACATCAAGTGATACGCGATAATCTACACCGTTCACCATTGTATACAGGGATTATTGAAGGTATCGGCCCGCGTTATTGTCCTTCGATTGAAGACAAGATTGTACGTTTCGCGGACAAAGCCACACACCAAATTTTTCTTGAGCCAGAGGGTTGGCGTACCAGTGAAGTCTATGTGCAGGGCATGAATACGAGTTTGCCTGAGGATGTCCAACTTGATATGTTGAGGAGCATCCCCGCGTTGGAACACGCCGAGATGATGCGTGTAGGCTATGCGGTTGAGTACGACTATGTACCACCAGAACAACTCTTAACGACCCTCGAAACAAAACCAGTTGCAGGTCTTTTTCTGGCAGGCCAGATCAATGGCACATCGGGCTATGAGGAAGCTGCGGCCCAGGGACTTATGGCAGGTATTAATGCTGCATTGCATGCACGGAATGAAGAAGCATTTGTGCTGGGACGCCATGAAGCCTATATTGGTGTGCTGATCGACGATCTGGTGACACGTCCTCTGAGTGAACCCTATCGCCTACATACATCACGGGCAGAGCATCGACTGCTGCTACGTCCCGATAGTGCTGATCTACGACTGAGTGATCATGCGTATGCACTGGGTCTCATCGACGAGGAACGCTATAGTCAGGTGCTGCAGAAACGTATGCATATTCAACAGGCACTTGCACAACTCACGTCAACTATCTTCACTTCCTCGCGGGTCATCGAGTCCTGCGCTCAAGAGGCTGGAATTGCTCCGCTTGGACAAATGATGTCGGCACGTGATTTGCTCCGACGACCAGAGGTACGTTACGTACAGGTTGCGCACCTCGCGCAGCGTGTTGCCGAGGAACGTCATACGGTTCAGGAGAATGTGCAACAAGAAGAGATTGTGTTCCTGCCGCAGTTGGAAGAACAAACGGCGGAAGAGGTCGAACTACAGGTAAAATACGAGAACTATGTGCGTAAACAAGAGCAGATGGTGCATCGTACACAACGACTCGAAGAAATGCGCATTCCCGAAACATTAGACTATGCACTCGTGCAACATCTTCGTACAGAGGCACGTCAAAAGCTGATACGTACTCAACCACGTACCGTCGGGCAAGCCGCACGTGTAGAAGGCGTGACTCCCGCTGATGTTGCGATACTTATGATCTATCTGGAAAAAGTACGGGCCACACGGTCACAACTTGACAGAACGGGAACACGACCTGTACTATAGGGTTGTGTAATTCCTGTACGCAACAATCTTTTATAGAGAAGAGAACCATGAATAGATGTATCCCCCACTTCAACGCATGGTTCTAACATAAAATTATATATACAATAAAGAGGGGCTGCTCTATGTACATTTTAGTTGTTGATGATGAACCATTTGCAAACACACTGGTCAAATTTGTACTCGACAAAGAGGGCTATGAAGTAGAGACGGCGGAGAATCCGCGTATTGCACTGCAACTTATTCAGAGGCGTATACCTGACTTGCTATTATTAGACGTGAAGATGCCATATCAAGACGGCTTTCAGTTCTCGGAAAAACTTCATGCCGATGGATATGAGATACCACTTATTTTTATGACCGCGCAAGATGGCATCGAGTCGAAACTGCAAGGCTTCAGAATAGGGGCTGATGATTACATTTGTAAGCCCTTTAACCATGAGGAATTGGTGGCGCGTGTTCATGCCGTGATGCGACGTATTAAAAACAGAACCGGGGTTGGCAATCAAAGTTTAAGTGGAGGACGTGTCGAGCTTTTTCCTGCTGATCTTAAGGTCTCAGTAAGTGGAAATGAACCAAAACCACTTACCTATACTGAAATGCAAGTGTTACGCGTCCTTATGGGTAGTGTGAACCAGGTCGTGAGTCGTGATCTCTTGCTCTCAGAGATTTGGCATGATGACGAGAATAATAGCAATATTGTCGATGTCTACATACGCCGCTTGCGTGTGAAAATTGAAGATGATCCTTATAGACCTCAACATATTCTTTCTATCCGTGGTGCTGGCTATAAGTTCGTCGGAAAATAGAGGAAGCACGTGCGAAAACGTACACAAAAACAGACAGTCGTGGACGAGAAGAATGGGCAAGGACAACTTCCAACCAATAACGCTACGTCACCTCTTGCCGTCTCTCCCGTACTTGATAAACGTCATTATCTGGAAGCGATGGTTGCTTCCACTCCAGACGCTATGATCGCGCTAGACGCGAATTATTGCGTGCTTGACCTTAATCCCGCTGCCGCCGAAGTACTTGGCTGGCCTGTGCACGATGCAATTGGTCATGGGTGTGCGGAAATATTGCGTTGCAAAAATCTTAACCGTATGGAATTGTGTGGCACATCAAGTTGCCCATTGGCACGTGTTCTCTATGAGAAGAAAGCACTCGCCAACGAGGACTTGATTCTTGGCACACAACCAGAGCATACACGCGAAGTTTCCGCGAGTGTCACTTCTGTTGATGTGGAAAGCGGGCAGCATGTTGTTTTTACTGCCCGCGATGTCTCGGCTCTCAAAGTCGCAAATCAAGTTCGTTCTAATTTTGTATCAATGGTATCCCACGAGTTACGTACACCGCTCAACTCGGTACATGGCTTTATTGACCTGCTCTTACATAATCACATGGGTGCCTTGACTCCTGAGCAGCATACATATCTTGGCTATACACAAGAAGGAGTCAATCAGCTTATCTCGATTGTTGAAGATATTCTTTTTATGACGCGTTCAGACCTGGGACAATTTGCGATCAAGCAGCAAGAGGTTCCCTTTCATACATTGGTGCGTCAGGTTGTGGGAAGTCTACAACCACAAGCGCAAAAAGCAGAAGTTGCGATTGTGCAAGACATTCCTAGCATGTCGCCTTCACTCTATATTGACCCACAGAAAATTATTCAGGTACTCAGTAACTTGATTACGAACGCGATCAAGTTCACGCCACCGGGAGGGACAATCACCGTACGGTCTCGTCCTTATGACGCCACTTCCGCCATGATTTCGGTTGCAGACACTGGCTATGGCATCCCTTATGAAGACCAACAGCACGTCTTCGAGCGTTTCTACCAATCGAACCACACTCAACAATCGAAGATGGGCGGGTATGGTCTCGGTCTGTCCATTGCCAAACTGATCGTAGAGCAACACGGTGGCACCATAGGCTTCGACACTATACCAAACGAGGGAACAACGTTCTATTTCACCATGCCGATATACGTGAAAACCGATAATGAACACACATGAATATACGCACTTCTTGCGTGATCCTGCATTTGGGAACTTAGAACTTCTCCATGCGAACTATGTCACTCACACGTTTGCGCCACATACACATGAGGGCTTTGCTATTGGCGTTATCGAGCATGGAGTAGAAACTTTTCGGTACCGAAATGCAATGCATTTTGCATCAGCAGGTGAGATTGTGTTGATTAACCCAGGCGAGATGCATACGGGTTCGGCAGCAGTTGAGCAGGGTTGGACATACCGAATGCTCTATCCCTCGGCACACTTGCTTCAACGTGCTGTGTCAGAGATTGTTGGGCGTCAGCACGACATGCCGTTTTTTGTAGAACCTGTTATTTCTGATCCTACTATGGCGACACAGATTGCTATGCTCTATACAGTGTTTAAAGAAAGCACTTCTACACTGGAACGCGAGTCGCACCTGTTGTGGACATTAGCACAGTTGATTGTGCGTCATGCGGATAGTCGGCCTATTCCAAGTAAGATTACGAAGGAATATGGGAGCGTTCACTGCGTTCGTACCTATATCGAAGAGCACTATGCCGAAAACATTTCGCTAGAATCGCTTGCACACCTCGTCAGCCTTAGTCCATTTCATTTACTTCGCATCTTCAGAAATATTGTAGGTATGCCTCCTCATACCTATCTCACACAAATACGTATCAACTATGCCAAACGCTTATTGAGAGCTGGGGTGCCATTAGCGGAAGTTGCTATACTTGTTGGTTTCGCTGATCAAAGCCACTTTACGAAACACTTTAAGCGGATTGTAGGTGTTCCTCCTGGTCTCTATGCTCAAAGCAGCAAAGAGTAGCAAGATTAGACAAGACAATGCCCATCATCTGATTTATTATAAAGGTATGGCGACACAACGATTTGAGTTCTTCACAGGTATTAAAGATGAGCTACCAATTCTACCTGGGGTTATTCCCTTCGGCATGATTTATGGTGTCTCAGCTTTGAGTGCCCATATACCACCAATCACTGCTCAGGCGATGTCGTCGGTCGTCTTTGCTGGCTCATCACAATTTATCATTGCACAGCTTGTTGCAGTTGGTACACCGCCTGTAGTTATCATTCTTACGGCGTTCATCGTCAACATCCGGCATATGCTATATAGTGCCTCCCTTGCTCCCTTTGTCAAGCACCTTCCTGCGCGCTGGAAGTGGTTACTCGCGTATCTTCTGACTGATGAGGCATATGCAGTCACGATTTCTCATTATCGACAGAGCGGAGATGAAGCACAGAAACATTGGTACTTTTTCGGAGCAGGGCTAGCATTGTGGGCAACGTGGCAAGTCAGCACTGCTGTCGGCATATTCCTGGGAACACAGGTGCCAGCGAGTTGGTCGCTGGATTTTACCTCTACGCTCACATTTATTGCCCTTGTTGTACCAGCCCTTAAGGATAGAGCAAGTACTACCGCAGCACTTACAGCCGGTTTTGTAGCACTGCTTGTATATGCCTTGCCATTCAAGCTAGGGCTAGGTCTTGCGACGATCATTGGCATTATTGTCGGTTTATGGGTAGAAACGCTTCGGCAGCGCAAAAACACAGATTTCTTACGGAGCAATACATGACGCTCTGGCTCACTCTCATCATTATTGGATTGCTTACCTATGCCATTCGTCTATCATTTATCCTCTTCTTTAGCAAAATGGATATTCCATCGTTACTACAAAGAGCGTTTCGGTTCGTCCCTGTCGCGGTGTTGTCAGCGATTATCTTTCCCGCCCTCTTTCTACCTCAAGGTGTGCTCGCTCTCTCTTTCAGTAATGCGCGTTTGTTCGCGGGTGTCATTGCTGTCGTAGTCGCATGGAGAACGAAAAATGTACTTATCACGCTGATCGTGGGGATGGGAGCATTGTACTTGTTACAAGCAATTATACATCTGTAGGGGTCTAATTCTATTCCACCCTGTAAGCAATACACAAATGCAGAAGGATGTAGAAACGCTCTACAATTCTCTCCAACATTGTGCTTTGCCAACAGGGTGTAATAGAATTAGACC
>CAXUHF010000070.1:8531-19691 GCA_964250765.1 uncultured Ktedonobacteraceae bacterium
TCTACAATTCTCTCCAACATTGTGCTTTGCCAACAGGGTGTAATAGAATTAGACCTCTACAGTGTCTTTTGTACATCCAGTATTTTTAGCCAGATGTCGCGTCGTATCTCGTCCTCAGACGACTCGATACGGAAGATCACGTCGAGCAGAGAGCCGCGTTCAAATGTTTCGAGTAGGGTGGCACCACGGGTCATTGTCCCTGTAACCTGTGCTGTGATACCTGTTTTTATGTCAGTAACAGCGAGCTTCAGGCGCAGATTTTGTCTATTCATACCACTTGCCCAACGGTCTATGAGACGCGCACGCTCTATCTTGAAGATAGGTTCTGGATGGCTTGCACCAAAAGGACTCAGAGTACGCAGCTTTTTATAGCCTGCATAGTTCAAGAGGTCTGTTCTGTGCAGCACAAGATCAACCATCTGTGTAAACGGTGCTTGCTCAACAACGGTCTCTACCTGTACGACATCCTCTACGGCAGAAGACGATACAGGCTCAATAGCCGCCGCTATATCGTCCTCTACGGCTGCGCCATTGCCTGTGGTCTGCCACTCTAAAAGATGCTGCCGAAAGTCAGGGATACGCGCAGTTTCAATGGTAAAGCCCGCAGCCTGTGCATGACCACCATAGCGTTCAAGGGGACCCGAAAAATTACGCAATGCCTCAATGATATTAAAACCCTTTTGACTACGTGCGGAACCTCGGCTTAAACGTTTACCCGCGTCGTTGCTTAGCACAAACACGGGCTTGTGAATCTCCTCAACCAGCTTGCCAGCGACAAGCCCCAGGATGCCTTCGTGCCAATCATCGCCACTTACCAGAATGACTTTTTCATCAGGATTATGCTTTGCCTCTTCGCGTACACTGTGCATCAACGTTTCTGTTTGCTGTTGCCGTGCGATATTGAGTTCTTCCAATTGAGCAACGTAGGCGTTCGCGTCCTCCGCGCTTTCTGTTGTTAGTAGATGAAAGGCAATGCTTGCATCTTTCATGCGACCTGCCGCGTTAATGCGTGGAGCAAGTGCATAGGCGATATCACGTTCTCGAATACGTCCAGGCTGTAGATTGGCATTGCGGATGAGGGCCTGTAGTCCGGGTTTCTGCGTCTCGTTTAACCTCTGTATGCCGAGGCGAGCGAGTACGTGGTTCTCGCCAATGAGCGGAACAATATCGGCGATAGTGCCAATTGCTACGAGGTCTAATAACGCCATTTCGTCTTCTACAGAATGTTTATACGTGCGGTAGAGGGCTTGCACCAGTTTGAAAGCCATGCCAGCACCACATAGAGGGCGAAACAATTTGTCATCCTCAGTCGCGTCAGCACGCCACGGATTCACAATTGCATATGCATCAGGCAATTCTGTAGGAGGGTTGTGATGGTCAGTGATAATTACATCTATCCCAAGTTCGTTTGCATAGCGTATCTGCTCCACATCGGAGCTAGCACAATCGGTGGTGATGATAAGCTGTGTACCTTGTTGTTTGAGCTTCTCAAGAGCGTTTATATTCAACCCACAGCCCTCATGCAGCCGATGCGGAATGAAGAAGTCCAGAGGAACTTCTGCCTCTTTTAGTGTACGCAAAGCACGAAAGAGCAATGCAGACGAGGTAACACCATCGGCGTCATAATCACCATACACTGTAATATGCTCTTTTTGCGTCAATGCTTGCTGAATACGCTCTACCGCGTGGTCCATCGCAGTCAGCAAAAAGGGATTTAAGCTCTCATCATATGTTGCTTGTATAAAGCGTTGTATGTCTTCACGTGTCGAAACGCCGCGATTTCCAAGAAGTTGAGCGTATAAAGGGTCAATGCCCTGTTGCTCATCAACCTGTCGCTCCACTTTTGAGCGCAAGGGATAGGTTTGCCAATGTGTTGAGGATGATTCCACAGTGAATCCTTTATGTGAGTTAATCGGGTAATAATCGAAGAAAGACTTCGTTGCCAAGTAAGCGACCGCGTTGGCTCAGGCGCAACCACTCGTCCTCGTGTTCCAGCAGCCCAGCCTCTTCTACAGGACGCAGACGGTCCCCAACAAAGAGCGCAAACGGTTGCGAGAAGCGTTGCGCAAATGTTGGCAGATGTAGACCCATTGCTGTGCGTAAAGCAAGAAAAGCTGTTTCTGACATTTCTTGTTCGCGTTCTATAGGCTCACTCTCTGCCTCTGGTAAGTGTTTCATGTTTACTGCTTTAATGTAGTCAAGTGGTTCACGAATATTTGAAAATCGTCTTCCACCAAACGTAGAGTATGCTCCAGCGCCCATACCAATATACGGCAGATTTTGCCAGTAGGTCAGGTTGTGGCGGCTATGATGCCCTGGCAGTGCCCAGTTCGAGATTTCATAGTTCTCATAGCCTGCCTCGCGCAAACGCTCATCGGCATACTCGTACATATCGGCACACAGGTCCTCATCGCCAGGAACGATGCTTCCCTCATGTGCCCATGTATGAAAAGGTGTTCCCTCTTCGATGATGAGCGAGTAGAGCGAAAGATGTTCAGGACGCAGTTCAAGTGCTCGGTCCAGCGTCTCACGCCAATGCTGCATCGTTTGACCGGGCAAGCCAAACATAAAATCTATGTTGATCGAGGTAAAGCCAGCTGCACGTGCCCATGTTACCGCCTGTGTAATCTCTTCTGGTGTATGAATACGACCTAATGTTTGCAGAAGTTCAGCATCAAAGCTCTGTGCCCCCATGCTTAAACGGTTAATACCCGCCGCTCGTATTCCCTGTAACTGTTCTTTATCCAGTGTGCCGGGATTAGCCTCCATCGTGATCTCCGCGTCTTTGTCTACCGCAAAAGAGGCGAAGCAAGCGTTAAGCAAGCGTGCAATTTGTGCAACTGTGAGCAAGCTAGGTGTTCCGCCACCAAAGAAGATAGTACGTGAGCGGCGGAGCGTGCCATCCGCATGCTGTGCCATTGCACCAGCAAGCGCAATCTCTTTCAAAAGTGCCTTCACATACGGTTCCCTGAGCGGCAACATACCAGCGTAGGTATTGAAGTCACAATAATGGCAACGTGTATGGCAAAAAGGAATATGCAGATAGAGCGAGGCGGTCTCTAAGACTTGCTGAATCGGTTCGTGTATCTGTGTGCGTTGAATAAGTGTTGTCGTCGTATCGAGTGCGGTAATGGTCATTGAGTATATGTTGTTCCTTATAATGAGTCCGGGCATGAGTACAATAAAATGTATATCTTCTATTATACATGATAAATTTGTAGGGGTCTAATTTATTACATCCTCGTTCGGCTTGTATAGCTTCTACGAGGGTGTAATAAATTAGACCCCTACATCCTACGATTATTAAATTTATTTACGCACCAGGAACAGTACCACCACCACTAGGAGGAGCACCGGGAACGGACTGACTTGGTGCGGAGGCAGGCAGGCCAGGAGGCATGATGCTTGAGTCAGTAATCATGTTTTGATCAACCGGTGTGATCGTAGCATTTGCCCTCTTCGACATCAACCAGTTATTCAAGGCATTGTCTTTGAGGCTTTTCAATGTTGCACTATCCACAGCACGTGATGGATCAATGCCCAGCACTTGGATGATATGGAAGGAACCGTTTTCAGAGAGTACAGGACTGAACTCATTGAGCTGACGTGAGGGAGCAAAAATCCAGTTCTCAACGGTGCCACTCGTGTTCGCGGCATACGTCTGAATGTACTGTCCACGCGCCAACCAACCAAAGTCGCCACCTTTTGTGTTTGTGAGCGTATCAACGGACTTGGCCTTCGCTAGTTTCCCGAAGTCAGCGCCACTCTTTAGCTGCTTGAGTAAATTGTTCGCGTCCTCCTGTTTAGCAGTTGTGATACCACGCGCTAAAACCTGATACGTTGGTGAGATAACTTGCGATGTGACGTAGGTTTGCATGTTAGTGCGTCGCACATTTAATGTAAGAGCCGCACGTACATCGTTGTCGCTGACATTGTTCGTACTCAAAAATTTCTGATAGTTGCTGCCAACGGGGAAATTCGCCGCGAAATCTTTGACAGCCTTATCAATCGCACTCGAACTGGGATTGATTTGTGCATTGATACTGCTGTTTTGAGTCGCCAACCATTCACGAATAACCTCGTCGTCCTGCAACCATGTAGCAGTTTCGCTTGTCTGCTGCGGCTGAGTATACAACTGCTGCTCTAACGGAATAGTATTTTGGAGCATATTTGAGTATTGTGCTGCAAGAGCATCGTGTTGTGCCTGAGACGCTTTCAGTTTCTGCTGAAGACCTACTAGCTGTGCCTCTGCATTAGAGCGTTGCGTACCTGCGGGAAGTGTTTTGATTTGCGTGGTGAGCGTTGAAATCTGTTTTGTAGTAGCATCAACGTCCGCCTGTTGTGCAGTAACCTGCTTGTTCAGTGCGTCACGTTGCGCGAAGAGACCATTCGTTCCTTGTATTTTATTGAGTTCAAGTTGTGCCTTCACCGCCAGCAGTTTGCGAAAATCAGCTTGCGGAATGCCATGCCCATTGACTGTACTAATTGGTTGCGCAGGAGCAATAATATTGACATTAACCCAGAAGCCAACCACAACGGCAACGATAAGTATGGCAATAGCGGTTGTGATAGACCAGATGGCGCGGCGTTGCAGTATTATCTTTTCACTACGCGACAGATGCCCACCCCATCCAAAAACAAGAGGTTTACCGTCACGTCGTGCCTCTACACGCGCCGTTTGTCTCGTATATTTATTTGCTTTGGCAGGTCGCGTTGGTCGTTTAGTGTCAGGCCGACGCGCTGTCTGACTGTTCATGAAAACCTCCGTTTTGGATAGCTATAATCATGGGAAGAACCTGATGTTGCTTATAAAAAAGGCAAGAGAATAACATGCAGTTGTTCTCTTGCCTCTCGATGTAGCTACATGCCACGAATATGTTCTGCGGTGTAAGGAAGCAGTGCCATGAAGCGTGCTTGCTTCAGTGAAGCACTTAACTCGCGCTGATGCTTAGCGCAAGTGCCCGTTTTACGGCGGGGTTCGATCTTCCCACGGTCAGAAATGTAACGCTTGATAAAGCGGTTTGCATCTTTATAGTCAATTTCGCGCACATGATCGTGGCAGAACTGACAAATTTTGCGGCGTGTTGAGCGCTCACCTCGTCCACCTTCGCGTCGTTCGCGGCGTGGACCACTTTCAGAACGTCTTTGCACGGACGTGTTTCTCCTTCAAAATCTGGTTAGAAGGGGTGTTCGTCCAAATCTCCAAGAGCATCGTCTGCACCACCGAAGCCAGAGGAAGAGGAACTAACACCCTGTGGATCTCTTGGCGTTAGATTCTCCATCTCTGTTAATGTCACCTCAAGTGCTACGCGGTCAACATTGTTTCTATCAGTATACTTGCGTTGTGCTAGTCGTCCCTCAATATAGACTTTACTGCCTTTTTTCAGAAACGTATTACATGTTTCCGCAAGTTTATTAAAAGCCACAATGCTGTACCAGTCAGTTTCATCTTGTCTTTCGCCAGTTTGAGACTTTGCATAGCGATTGATAGCAACAGTGAACTTTGTGACGGCAAGACCGTTGGGGGTATAGCTCATTTCTGGGTCTTTCCCCAAACGTCCGATAAGTGTAACCTTGTTCATGAGTCAAAATCCTTTCGGCTCGGTTTGCTATACACCCCGGCTCTTTATTATTTCCTAGAGATTGAATAAACGGACCCAAACGTATTTTTACAGTATCAAGGTCTCAAGCACCTAGGCTTCAATCACTTCCTCTTCAAGAGCAGGTGGAACCTCACCGAAATCTTCAGTAGGAATTTCAGGTACCTCTGTCGCTTCTGGCGTTTCCTGTTCTTGCGCTAGTTCCGGTGCAGCTTCGGTAGCTGCTTGTTCTTGCGCTAGTTCCGGTGCAGCTTCGGCAGTTGCTGGTACAGGAGCTTGCTGCTCTTCTTCCGTCGTTGTAGCGACTTCGGCAGGAGGTGTTGCGGCTGCATTTGCTGCAGCTGCTTCAGCACTCGCTGCTGCGGCTGCGGCTCGTGCCTCGCGGTCCTCACGCTCTTGCTGGACAGCTTTCGGATCACGTCTCCTGAACATATGTCGGAGGACAATCTCGGAAACCTTGAGTGTGCGTTCGAGTTCGCTCACGGTCTCAGGTGTCAAGATCATATCGATGAAGATATAATATCCGTCGCGGTGACGTTCAATGAGGTATGCCAAACGGCGACGACCCCATTGTTGAACTCTGACTGTTTGACCGCCATAGGTGGTCACAATCTGTTCGAGACGGGCTAGAATAGCACGCGTCTCCTCTTCGCTGACTTCGGGGTTGAGAATGAGACCAAGTTCATAATCGCGCCTCACGAAGCCACCTCCTTCCTCTGGGTATGCATCCGGTCATGTGCCAAATTCCACACTGGAAACTGACAAAAGCAGTGCCGGAGCAGGTGGTGCATCAACACAGCGTTGATACATGTAACAGACAGATACCGCCCCATCCAAACTGTTGCGGTCTTCCGTGTAGCTGCCCACAACGAATTTCCTGTGGGAAGTCAAACACCGCGCTATTATAGCACCATTTGCTATATCTGACAATAGAGCCGAGGTTTACGTACTTTCGGTTACTGCTTCTTTTTTATACAGCCAAAAGCGGAAATACATTGACAGTCATCAATCTTTCCTTCATACTACAGAGGTAGTTGTGTTGTAACCGTTTCTTCTCTTCATCCGTCTACAATATTTATAGCACATTCACGTTTATACTCGTTGGGCACTTAATAACGGTTATAACTATGCTCGATTATTCTTCAGGAAGACGGAGAAACCATGCAGCAACCTCCTGATCAGCGAACACTAGATTCGTTCCGTTCACGACGTACCCAACCAGCGTTACCTGGAGTGACACAACCAACAGTTATTATCTCACCAACAACACCACGTCCTAGTCCTCCTCCAATAAGGAAAACTAGACATGCGGTGCGTATCCTACTACAACTCTGCTTACTAGGTGTAATCCTAGAACTGCTTTTGCTCGCGCTGTATCCTCTATTAGCTAACACAACGCGGGTAGGGCCAGCAGGCCAACTAGTACAGCAAGCATTACCAAGTGTTTTTCCGTGGCTTCCTTCGCTGTACTGGACAAACGCATTTCCCGCGCTACTCTCTCTCTTTTCAAGTGTGTCGTGGCTCAATATCTCGGATACAACGACGAGTGCAAATGTCCTCTTATCCTTTTTACTACTCGTGCTTGCAAGTGGCGTTGTCCTCGTTGCCTCACGTCTCGGTGGGCGCGTCATACAAGAGCGTCTTTCACGCATCGACAAAGCACTCTTATTCTGGCTTATTCTATTAGCAACGGGAATTTTCGGACTGACAATGCTTGTGGCTCCAATTGGCCTTACCGTCTTTTCTCAGGATATGTTGACGTATGGACTATATGGTCATGTGGTAGTTGTGCAACGTGTTAATCCTTATGGTGTACTACCAAATCCTCAAGACATATTGCAAACGCTTATTGCAGTGAAAGCAACGACGCTATATGGTCCAGTCTGGACAGATATAAGTGTGTTGCTTACGCTTGTAGCACAAAATAGTATTGTAGGTACAATTCTTACGTTTCGTATACTCGGCCTATTCGCTCATTTACTCAATGTTGTGCTACTGTGGGCCATCCTGACACGTGCAAAGCCTGAAATGCGGTTGTCAGCGACATTGCTGTATGCATGGAATCCTCTTATATTGCTATTCGGGATCGCGGAAATGCATCAAGAGATTGTGCTGGTGTGCATCATCTTAGCCGCTTTACTTTTCTTTCAACGAAACTCGCCCACTATAGGATGGGTCTTTGTGCTGCTTGCATCGCTTCTCAATTTTTTATGGCTGCCTCTTTTGCCACTCTTTTTTCGCCTCATGTTACGACAATCACGCATTCTACGTATGGGACCTAGGCTGTTATGGTGGGCAGGGATGTTGCTTCTTTCGCTCGTTGTCGTCGTTCTGGCCTATGCTCCCTACTGGCAGGCGATAGGCTTTGCAGGTATAGCAATCCAATTACAGCACACATTTGTACAGGATACGCCAGTGAACTCGCTTGATGCCGCCTTACTGCACCTACCCATTGCATCAACGTGGATCACGAGTCCGCATCATTGGTCTCTTTTCGTGCTGAGCCTTGTAGGTCTTTTTCTCCTGCTTGGTCTGTGGTTAGCGGATACGCTGGAACTGGTGGCACTGTTTAGCGGCTGGCTCCTACTTCTGCTGAGTGTTTTGCTACCTATCTACTGGCCTTGGTACCTTATTGCCCCTCTGGTCCTGGCACTGTGTTCAACAAATCGCCGCACTATTCTGCTCGCAACGCTTTTATTAGGTGCATCGCTCCTTAGTTACTACTGGTTATTGACCTCAACATGGACGGGACAAGCTCTTGTCACTCTCGGTATGCCGTTACTTATTTGGGGTTGGATTCTCTTCTTTAGTTCAACATGGCAAATGACGCATATACAACAGGAGAAGCAGCCTGCTGAGGTAAGGGGACGACGTTTCACTGATCGCTCACGCCCCTCCTGGTTCTCGCGCCCCTCGCGTCCAAGCCGGTTTTGATACGTCTCGTTCCTTATATAGCAGTAGCATGGAGATATCACCAAAATGAGCGTCAGTAGCATACCCAAAAAGAGTGAGACCGCAAGATAGTGTGCATAACAACGTACTCTACAGAATATAATACTATTGAGTCGCTTTACGCTAAATACGCTGTTGAATATAACTGTTAGATTAGAAAGAGATATTTTGTATGAACATGAACGTAGCCCTTGTGCGAGTGCGCCTAGGATGGGCGTTGCTTGGAGTTGTTGGCTTGGTACTGCAAGGGATTGCTACGGAACTGACTCTCCCTGGGTATTTTACCCATTTCTCGCTTTTCGTCAACTTTTTTAGCTACTTTACAATCCTTACAAATCTCTTTATCACTATCTGGTTTATTCTCGCGTTTCGTTCACGTCAAATGGGGCAGGCGCACTGGTGGGGCGATGCGCCGGAGATCAAGGGAGCTTTAATGGTCGCTGGCACCGTCACGATCCTAGTGTATTGGACCCTGCTGGTTGATATTCCGATACCTACCTTTACTGGTGAAGTAGCGAACTTCTTGCTACACCTGCTTGTCCCGCTCGGTCTATGGGTCGATTGGTTAATCGTCGGAGACCCTATGACGAAACTCTATATTCGTATGATGGGAGCATGGCTGATCTTCCCCCTCGTCTTCGTAATCTATACGGAGATACGCGGCCCCTTCGCGCACTGGTATCCCTACTTCTTCCTCGACCCACAAGTCGTGGGTGGTGTTGGGAACCTCGTACTAGCCATTCTCGGTATGATCCTGCTGTTTCTGGTGGTAGCGAGCCTCATCTTCTGGCTCTATCGCAAGCGTGGCGGCGTACAAATCGTTCCCGCCACCAAAGACACGCTGCGTCAGGCGAAGGTATCATAGGGACCGATGTATCACGTCCTTGTCGGCAATCGAGACGCCAAGAGAATGTGATACATCAGTCCCTACCATTTACACCAACGTGATCACATATCCCTCATTTGCTCGTAGGCGGAATTCGGATAGATCAAGGTGTCCTTCTTTGTCCAGATGTGTTGATAGCACAATTGAGCCGTTTCCCAATCCAGGCAGTTTCAGTACTTGCTCTTGTGCTGAAACGTTGAGTGCTACTACATAGCGTTGCTCACTCTGTTGTCGCAGATAGACAAAGCAAGCATTGTTTTCCTGGTCAACGGAGGCATAGGCACCGATAGTGAAGGCAGGGGTAGATTGCCTAATCTCTAGCAACCTATGTGTCAACGCAAGCATAGAATACGCGTCATGCTGTTCGTTCTCTACATTATACGTCTTATAGTCATTAGCAATGGACAACCACGGCTGTGCATTAGGTACCGTGAAGCCCGCATTTGCGCCTGCGTCCCATTGCATTGGTGTACGCTCGTAGTCGCGGCTATGTTCGGGCGCAAATCGTGCGACGGGGTCGCGCAACTGTGCGAGTGACATAGGCACATCCTGCATTGCAAGTTCATCACCATAATAGCATGTCGGCGTACCGCGTAGTGTGAGCAGGAGCATTTGTGCGATACGTGCCTGTTCGCGACCTACACGTGTGGCGATACGGGTTTTATCGTGATTGCCCAGAACCCAATTAGGCCATGCACCTGCGGGTAGTGATTTTTCGTATGCATCGACGATCTGACGAATATCGTGTGCATTCCACGTGTTCATTGTCACGAATTGGAAGTTGAAGGGTAGTTGTGCCTCGTCGAGCGTCTCGCCATAATACTGAAGCAGGCGAGCAAGTGGCAGATAAATCTCACCAATCAATACCCGTTCGCCATAGGTTTGCAGCAATGCGCGCATGCCTCGTACTAATTCATGAATGCCTGGTTGGTCCTGTGTATACACCCCTTCCTGATAACCGCTTGGATCATCTCCCGGCTTCCAATTTGGATTAAGCGGATTGTCACGGAATTGTGAGTCTTTCAGTAGCAGCCACAGCACATCGACGCGGAAGCCATCGACGCCACGATCTAGCCAGAAACGTAACACGTTGTCCATCGCTTCGCGTACCTGTGGGTTACGCCAATTGAGATCGGCTTGCTTCACATCGAATAAGTGCAGATAATATTGTCCTGTCTCCGCATCGAGTTGCCAGGCGGGACCGCCAAAGAGACTGGTCCAGTTATTGGGAGGACCGCCATCTGGTGCGGGATCACGCCAGATGTACCAATCACGTTTCGCGTTTGTGCGACTAGAACGCGACTCCTGAAACCAAGGGTGCTCATCGGACGTGTGATTGGGCACAAAATCAAGAATAACTTTGAGGTCTCGTTGATGAGCCTGTTGTAGGAGTGTATCCATGTCTTGTAGTGTTCCAAAAAGTGGATGCACATCCGTATAGTTGCTAATGTCATAGCCGAAGTCCGCCATTGGGGAAGGATAGATGGGTGAGAGCCAGAGAGCATTCACGCCGAGCCATTGGAGATAGTCTAATTTGCTTGTAATACCGGGAAGGTCCCCTACTCCATCACCGTTGCTATCAAGAAAACTACGTGGATATATCTGATAAATGGTACCCGTTTGCCACCAGGAGTGTGTTTGCTGTGTCATGCGGTCAGTCCTTTAAGTTAGAGTGATACTACATAGTATATCTTAAATCGGACTCTGATGTTTACTTCAAAG
>CAXUHF010000070.1:19701-27082 GCA_964250765.1 uncultured Ktedonobacteraceae bacterium
AGGCTTCATCGGTATAGATCGTTCCCAATGTATCCCTCAGTCGGATACAGAGATGGCCTTGACGGAAAGCCACTTGTGCAATACGAACGGTTTCTGTGGGAACTGAGTCGATAGGTTCTCGTTGCAGAGACATGCTGTAGCTCCTTCTAAGTCAAAGTCCTCTCTTCAGTAAGAAGAGAGGACTACTTTTTCTGCTAGTTTACCCTTTACAACCTCTATTGTCTAGCTTGTTGAGGGTTTCCCAACGGTATCAAATTCAAGATGACTCATGCTCTTCTACTACTCATCAAGTTTGGCGCAGCGTGCCTTCAGTTTACCGATGCGTTCCTCTTGCACCGTCAGTTTCTCGCGCTCTTTCTCGACAACTTCGGGCTTGGCTTTTGACACAAAGTTCTGGTTGGCGAGCTTTGCGTTCACACGTACAATCTCTTGTTGCGCCTGCGCGATCTCTTTATCGAGTCGTTCCAGTTCCTTGCCAATGTCGAGCAGACCCGATAGCGGCAGGTATATCTCGATAGGTCCTGCGAGCAAACTCATCGCCTGTTCTGGTTTCTGCGTTAGCGACTCGTGCAGGTGGAGTTTCTCGGTACGTGCCAGAAATTCGATGAGGGGTGATTGCGCTGCGAACATCTTCGTTTCTGAGCCGACAACCATTTGGACCGGAATACGACGCGATGGCTCGACGTTTGCCTGATTGCGCGCATCACGGATGCGTGTAATCACCTCTTGCACCAGCCCAAACTGTTGTTCCGCCTCGTCGTCGATAGCCGCGATATTGGTAGTAGGCCACGGCGCGACAATGAGCGCGGAGGCGGGCCACATTTCATGATTTGGCTCGCTTGTCGAGTAAAGATAGTGCCAGACCTCTTCAGTGACAAAGGGCATGAAGGGATGCAGAAGGCGTAAGCTCTGGTCAAGTACGGTACGTAGAATACCAGCCGTGGCCTGTCGCTCATGCTCGCTGCCTTGCATCTGTACCTTTGCAATCTCCACATACCAATCGCAATAGTCGGACCAGAAGAACTCATTGATTTGACGACCTGCCTCACCCAACTGAAATTCGTTTATCAAGCGCGTCACATTTTGCGTCAATCGTGCTAAACGTCCGAGTATCCAACGATCAGCAAGCGTGGAAGGCCGTACCTCTGTAATAGTGGGCACGCCATGTCCAATCTCGGCGGTGGTCATCAATACGAAGCGTGAGGCATTCCAGATTTTATTCGCAAAGTTGCGGTTGCCAATAATACGCTCTGGCACAAGCTTACTGTCATTGCCGGGGCTACTACTCGTTGCCAGTGTGAAACGAAGCGCATCGGTTCCATACTGGTCCATCACCTCGATAGGGTCAATGACGTTGTTCTTGGACTTGCTCATCTTCTCGCCCTTTGCATCACGCACTAAACCATGCAGGTAGATAGTGGAGAATGGCACGGTACCCAGGAAGTGGATGCCCGACATCACCATACGCGAGACCCAGAAGAAGATGATATCATAGCCCGTTTCCATCACCGACGTTGGATAGAAACGTAGCAGGTCGTCAGACACTTCGGGCCAGCCAAGCGTACTGAAGGGCCAGAGCCATGAACTAAACCATGTATCCAGCACGTCCTCGTCCTGATGAATGGCGGAACTCTCGCAGTGAGCACATGCTGTAACATCTTCGCGGTTCACCGTCATCTCGCCACAATCGTCGCAGTACCACACGGGAATACGGTGTCCCCACCAGAGTTGACGCGAGATACACCAGTCGTGGATGTTCTCCAACCAGTCCATGTAGGTCTTGTTGAAGCGTTCTGGAATGATTTTTATTTGTCCATACTTCACAGCACCGATGGCGGGTGTGGCTAATGGTGTCATCTTAACAAACCACTGCTTCGAGATAAGCGGCTCGATAATCGTGTCACTGCGCTGACAACGACCTAGCGGCACCATGTAATCTTCAATTTTCGTGACCACGCCAAGTTGCTGTAGCTCCTCGACCAGCTTTTTGCGAGCCTCAAAGCGGTCTAAGCCTGCATAGGGGCCAGCCTCTTCGGTCATAATGCCATTGAAGCCAATCACCTGAATGCGCGGTAAATTGTGACGCATGCCAATCTCAAAGTCGGTTGGGTCATGTGCTGGTGTCACTTTCACAGCACCCGTACCAAACGAGGCGTCAACGGCAGCATCTGCCACAATCGGAATTTCGCGTCCAAGAATTGGTAGAATAGCGAGGCGTCCCACGATGTCTTTATAGCGTGCATCGTTCGGGTTAATCGCAACGGCAGTATCGCCAAGAATGGTTTCGGGTCGTGTCGTAGCAACACTGATATATTTCGTCTCCGTCTCGCCTTCAATCTGCTTGAGCGGATAGCGAACGTACGTCAACGTGCCCTGTGTATCAACATGATTGACCTCAAGGTCGGAAATCGCGCTCATACATTGTGGGCACCAGTTGATGATGCGCTCACCCCGATAGATCAAGCCTTCTTCGTATAGACGCACAAAGACTTCGCGCACCGCTTTGGAGAGACCTTCATCAAGCGTGAAGCGTTCGCGCGACCAATCACACGATGCTCCTAGGCGACGGTGCTGATCTTGAATGCGACTTTTATATTGATGAACCCATTGCCAGATGCGCTCGACAAAGGCTTCTCGTCCCAGTTTATGACGGTCCGTGCCTTCTTGTGCCAGCAAGCGTTCGACAACAGTTTGAGTTGCTATACCCGCGTGATCTTCGCCGGGCACCCATAGTGTATCATCACCAAGCATACGGTGATAACGGATAAGAATATCTTCGGTTGTCGCGGTAATTGCATGTCCCAAGTGGAGCGCACCCGTGACATTCGGCGGTGGCATACAAATCACAAACGGGGGACGTGTATTATTGGGGCGTGGCTTGAAGTAGCCTCCCTCTTCCCAAAAGCGGTACCACTTACCTTCAACGGCCTGCGGGTCATATGCCTTAGGTAACGTTGTCTCTGTTGTCGTTGTGTTATTCTGTTCGATCATAACTCCTCCGAGTGGGTGTGCTAAAGCAGACCCGTACAGTTTTTAAGCATAGAAAAAGCCCTTCCCCATCACTCAAGGACGAGAAAGAGCATTGCTCGTGGTACCACCTTGTTTCAGTCAAGCAGCAGGATGTTATAGAGACATCCTAGAATACATGACTCTCAAGACGTGCGGTAACGGGCACACCCGTGAAAACTACATCGCTTCATTTTCAAACTCCCAGGCGACCTTCGATATCTGTACCGAGGAAGACTTGCAGCCACTAGCCTTCCCTCTCTTACGGACAAGAATATCTACTCCTCCTGCTCAACGTCACATCATACTATGAGTTCTTGCTATTTTTAGTCTAGCATAAGTGTCAAGTCAAAATGCAGGGAGACCCTTGCGGTCTCCCTGTTTCTCTAATAAATGAATGTATTTTATAGACCAACGAAAAGTTCGCTCACCTTGCAACGAAATCCAGGCAAGAGCGGACTTTCTAACGTATCAGTTTCATTCAGCGTTCTATCAAGTTCAAGTACAGCTTCCTGGCGTCGATAAATTTCAAGATTTCGTTCGCGCCAGTTGACAATCCAGTATTCTTTCGCGTTGCGGCGTGAGTATAGCTTACGCTTGACTTCACGGTCTCGCCGTTCATTCTCTGAACCTAGTGAAAGCACCTCAACAACAAGTTCGGGTGTGTTGTGTAGTTTTCTGTCAGCTTGTAATGCGCTACTTAGTCGTTCTTGACTAATCCAGACCACATCGGGAACTACGTTTGTGTCATCGGCATAGATTATTCCCGGTGTAAAATTTGCTACACCTGCTCCCGTTTGTCTACTCCAAGCACGAAGTACAGCAAATATTTCACCACTGACAAGCTGATGTTCCCAATCTGGTTGTCTTGAGACGTACAATTCTCCATCAATAATTTCGTATCGATTGTTGTCATCCGGTAACAGTTCCAGGTCGCGTATTGTCCAGTGCAGTGTTTTCATGATTCCTCTGCTGAATAAAGCTAGCTATTTTTACTTATTTGCTTCCTCTATTGTGCTTAGTATAACATATATAGGAGGCTAGTAAAGAAACAATACACGCATATTAGTAGGCGATACTGATGAGATATACTGCCTGTTTGTTTAGTTACAGATGTCTATGCTTGGCGGTTCTAGTGTATCAAGAATGTCTTGTTCTTGCGCATAATAAGTGGTGAGATTGCACGTTTTGCAGGTGAGTACCACCATAGCGATACAGAAAGACTTAGTATCATCCTCAAGACGCGTCCAGTAGGAACTCCGATGTGTGAGAAATCTTTTCCCTTTGCAATCCTTACATGGGACAAAATGATGGGTCTGCTTCATGCCGCCCATAAAAAACTCCTTTTTAACCTATTCCTGCAAGAGTAGTGTATGTTTGTTTCCCTCTTGACTTGGCTTGTGAGAATGGCGTTCTAAATGATGCTCTTGCAGGTAGCACGAATTGAGTTAGTGTAGTGATGACAGAAAGGCATCTATTAGGAGGTCTGGAATGGTTTATCAGGGATGAGAGAAATTTTACTGGTTGTCTCCTATTGCATTGCTGCTTCTCACACTCAAATTATGACATCCTTCACTGCAAATTCACCATGTTTTCAGATTGAAAACATATGCCTCATCATATATAATCAATTATAGTGTAATGCTACATTCATCTGCTTTTATAGCCTTTATTTTCTTTCTGTTCTCAGTTTGCATATTTGCTCTAGGAGATTGACCTGTGGCGAAAATTTATATATCTTCTACATTCAGTGATTTGGAAGAGTTTCGTGCGGTGGTTTATAAAGCACTTCGTAGAATGCGGCATGATGTTATTGCAATGGAAGATTATGTTGCGGCAGACGACCGACCACGTGACAAGTGCCTTAAAGATGTCACAAATAGTGATCTCTATGTTGGTATTTTTGCGTGGCGTTATGGATTTGTGCCGGAAGAGGACAACTCAGAGAAAAAATCTATCACTGAACTTGAGTATCGAACTGCAGTACAAAAGAACAAGCATACGCTCATATTTCTTTTAGAAAAAAACGCCCCTTTTTCTCCCATGATGATGGACTTAGTTACAGGAGATAATGAGAGAGGCGAACGCATCAAGGCTCTTAAAGAAGAATTAGTATTGCAGAAGACTGTCAGCTTTTTCCAGACAACAAGCGATTTAGTTGAGAAAGTAAGTGCTGCTGTGAATATTTGGGAGCGAGAGCAGTCAGGTGGAGGAAATGATACACAATATGCACACAATCGCTATAAATATCTTGAACAATTATATGATCTCTATCGAACTGTCAAATTACCAATAGGACCACCTGATGGTCTTTCACTGCAAGCAATTTTTCAACCTTTGAGACTACGAAGTAACCCCCTAGCAGCTGAGGATCGTGAGCGGAAAAAGCGCCGTTCAGTTCCTGGCGAAATGTTGTCTATGGAGGATGAGATAGGGCGCGTAAGCACTCGGACAGGAGAAGCGCAGCAAAACGATATTCAGAATAAACTTCCTCAGCATCAAATTGCTAATACGGGAGATGAAGCTATAGAGAAAAGTTCTTCACTGCGTGTCGTTATTTTAGGTGGTCCTGGTACAGGAAAAACTACAACACTAAAATATCTCATAGGAGAGCGAGCCAAAACCGCACTCGCAGACCCCAATGCTCCACTTCCTATATTTCTTTCCCTTGATGACTACGCGCGTTCCGAAAAAACGCTTCGTCAATACTTTACTCAAGTAGGCGAAGAGATGGAAGCGGAAAGTAGTTATGGTGACATTATGTGGGATGCAATGCAAGAAGGTAAGGCATTTTTGTGTTTAGATAGCTTAGACGAGGTCAAACCCAACTTACGTCCAAAGGTTATCGAACGAATCAACGTATGGGCCGCAGATAAGGGAAATACCTGGGTAATTGGCACTCGTTTCACCGAGTATAAAGGCGGTCAATTTACACGCGGACAATTTGACGAGTGGGAACTTCTATCGATGACTCATGAGCTACGCTTAGAGCTAGCGGAACGGTTACTGCCTGAACTGCAACAACATCTTTCTCATGTTCGCACCGCTCTTTCGTCAGAAGCTTTTGTAAAGATATTGGAAGAGCATCCCCGTGCGGCAGCGTGGGGAGAAACTCCTTTACTTTTTAGCCTTGCTGCAGTCGTCTTCCTGACCATTGAGCATCTTCCACCGAGTCGGGCCATTCTCTATCGAGAGGTGGTCGAGGCAATTCTGAAAACGCGGAATTTCGATCAATTTGACGTAGTCTTGCTGAAGCGTGTTCTCTCCGAATTTGCTCTATGGCTTTACCAAAAGCAGGGTCGTACATTTAGCGAAGATGATTTGCTCACGTTCCTCTTCGACCAGCAGCACAAAACATGGGGAGAATGTAGTGATATTGCACGTCGGATCATTTCTACTGGCATTATTGAGGTCGTTGCTCGTAAAACATACGTATTTCGACACCAAACCTTCCAAGAATACCTCGCCGCCGCCGATCTCGCTCGGCGGCTCATAGACTCTGATCCAATACAACAGCAAAAAGCGTGGGACTTGGCGTGGAGCAAACGTACATACAGTCGCTGGTCAGAAATTCTTCGTCTCATGGTTGGTATACTGACACAAAGTCCAGTATCTACTGGAAGAAGCATAGCTCAACGTTGGTTGAAAGCACTCCTTGACCAAAGGCAAAAGCCTGACGGTGATCCTGGAAACCTTAACCTTGCCCTTGCTCTTGCATCACTAGGAGAGGTAAGCATCTTGGAAGAATGGACTTCTACGCAAGCAGAAAATTTGGAGCAAGAAGCAGTCACGATTTGGTATGAGGAATTAGTGCTTGCAGCTAGATATCAACGACATGCTAAAGTGGAAAGACTAGTGGGAATTGCTCATGATATTAGTATGCTCAAAGAGCAAACACAACATGCAGCATTACAGTATCTCACTAGCGCATTGAAAGATCGTAGTGAGGATGTGAGGGCAGTAGCAGTACAAGCGTTAGGAGGATTAGGAGAAGTCATTCCTTTGTCACTTCTAGTCATCTCTCTACAGGATCACAACTACAAGGTGACAAATGCTGCTCAAGACGTGTTGAACAAGCAAGTAGCTCGGCTATTGCAAAGTTCACTACTCGATCACGAAGATAGCAGAGTGCGAAGCGCAGCTATTATGGCATTAGGAGAGCGAGTGGAGGTAGGGGTGTTGCTGAAAGCTCTTGAGGATGAAGAAGCTTATGTACGAAGTGCAGCGGTAGAGGCATTAGGCAAACAAGGAGAGCGCGTGGAGGTAGAGGTGTTCATCAAAGCCCTAGAGGATAAAGACTCTGATGTACGTAGGGAAGTAGTAGAGGCATTAGGCAAACAAGGAGAGCGCGTGGAGGTAGGAGTGTTGCTGAAAG
>CAXUHF010000071.1:0-9749 GCA_964250765.1 uncultured Ktedonobacteraceae bacterium
AGGCGGCGGAGATGCTGGCGGCGGAAGCAGCTTCTAGTCACAACAGAACAAAGAGAAAAATATCCTGGCTCTTGTATAAGAGCCAGGATATTTTTCTCTTTGTTCTGTTATTACGACGAACTATTCCTGATCTGGTGGTGGTTGAATGCGGCGTCTACCACTACGTCTCACAGTTTCAGAAACATGGATACGCTGAATTGCACGGGCAAGTGCAGCTTGCAATTGGGCACGGTCCTCGTTAGACGCACCTTGAGCAAGACTCTCTTCGGCTTGACGACGTGCCTCTTGTGCACGCGCTGCGTCGATCTCTTCAGCGTGTTCTGCTGTGTCTGCGAGAATAATCACTCTATTGTCGGAGACTTCGAGGAAGCCACCAGAGACAAAGATTGGCTCCTCCGCATCGTTTAACTCAATACGGAGTTCACCTTCTTTTAGTAAAGCGAGCATAGCCGCGTGACGTGGCAGAATACCAAGTTGACCCTCAGAACCAGGAGCACTGACGAGCGTTGCCTCACCACTGTATAGCTCGCGCTCGGCGGTCACAACCTCAACATGGAGTGTATCGCGTGTCGCCATCGCTTACCCCTTTTGCTGCTTCTGGTCTTCGTCGTACTTGTGGAGTACGTCGTCAATATTGCCAGCAAGGAAGAACAGATCTTCGCGTACGTGATCGAGCTTGCCATCCAGGATGTCCTTGAAACCCTGAATTGTCTCCTTCAATGGAACGTACTTACCTTCAACACCGGTGAAGGTTTCAGCGACGGTAAATGGCTGCGAACAGAAACGCTGAATCTTACGAGCGCGTGCCACGGTCAACTTGTCTTCGTCGGACAACTCATCGACACCGAGAATGGCGATGATGTCCTGTAAGTCTTTATAACGCTGCAGGACACCCTGGACAGCACGCGCGGTATTGTAGTGTTCCTCACCAACAATTTGCGGATCAAGAATTCGACTGGTTGAAGCCAGTGGATCAACGGCAGGATAGATACCCTGCTGTGCAATCGAACGCTCTAACACGATAGTTGAGTCGAGGTGCGCGAAGGTCGTCGCAGGTGCCGGATCGGTGTAGTCGTCGGCAGGAACGTAGACCGCTTGCATCGAGGTGATCGAACCCTTTTTAGTTGAGGTGATACGCTCCTGCAAGTCGCCCATCTCTTCCGCAAGGTTTGGCTGATAACCCACGGCAGATGGCATACGTCCGAGCAACGCAGATACTTCGGAGCCAGCCTGCGTGAAGCGGAAGATGTTGTCAATGAAGAGCAACACGTCCTTGCCCTCTTCATCACGGAAGTACTCCGCGATGGTCAGACCACTCAAAGCCACGCGCAGACGTGAGCCAGGAGGCTCGTTCATCTGTCCAAAGACCATTGCTAAACGGTCAATAACACCTGCATCCGTCATTTCATGATACAGATCGTTACCCTCACGCGTACGTTCACCAACACCTGCAAACACACTATAACCGCCGTGTGCTTTCGCAATATTGTTGATCAGTTCCTGGATGATAACCGTCTTGCCGACTCCTGCGCCACCAAAGGTTCCAACCTTACCGCCTCTTTGGAAGGGGCAGAACAGGTCAATCACCTTCAAGCCTGTCTCGAATGGCTCGATAGTACCCGACTGCTCTTCCAGTGTAGGAGCGAGTCGATGAATGGGGCGACGTGGTGCATCAGGAATATCAGGTTTGTTGTCCACGGCTTGACCGAGAACGTTAAAGATACGGCCTAGCGTCTCGTCACCAACGGGCATGGTGATAGGTGCACCTGTATCAAATGCGTCGGTACCACGCTGTAAGCCGTCGGTTGGTCCCATTGCGACGCAACGGACCCAGTTGTTGCCCAGCAGTTGCTCGACCTCAAGTGTGAGGTCTTGCTCCGCACCATGAGGGCGTGTGAGAATAGCGTTATAAATTTCGGGAAGTTGATCGGGTGGGAACTCGATGTCTACAACGGCTCCCAATACCTCTACAACAGTCCCTTTTGTTTGTGAGCTTACTGCCATTATATTTTTCCCTTTCATGCAGCAGCAACGATGTTGCTGCTGCATGGGTTAAGAATGAAAGTGTTACGATGCTGAACCAGCAACCACCTCAAGAATCTGAGTAGTGATTGCGGCCTGACGAGCTTTGTTGTACGTCAGCGTCAGGTCTCCAACCAGTTCCTGCGCACTATCGGTAGCATTCTTCATTGCGACCATCTGTGCGGAGTAGAAACTAGCGATAGTTTCAAGTAATGCCTGATACACAAGTACATCTACATAACGCGGTAACAGGGCTTGGAAGAGTGTTCTAGCATCCGGCTCATAGATGTAGTCAGTACTATGTCTATTCTCATTCTGCTCATTCGTTTCCTCTTGTGTAGGAGGAGTGACGGGCAGAAGAGGAACAGTAACAGGTCGTTGCGTCACAGTGTTTACGTATTGCGCATAGACGAGATAGACCGCATCTACCTCACCTTTTAAGAAGGCATCCGTTGCGACCTGTGCAATAGCTCTCGCGTCAGCTAGCGAAGGTCTATCACCGTAGTTGGTGAACTCAGCAATCAGTGGCAACTGAGAACGCACGACAAAGTCTCGACCTTTACGTCCAACCGCGATATACTCGACTTTTGGACGTTCGCTACCATTCGTTGTCGTGTCGTTCTGTACCTCTTGTGCTGTGGTTACAGCCTTACGGTTGATATTGCTTGGCAATGCACCAGCGAGGCCACGGTCAGGTGTGAGTACGATAAATCCAACGTTATGTACAGGACGCTTTGTAAGCAATGCTACGCCTTCGCCAATGTCCTCACCTGATGCTTCGGCGAGACGCAACACAAGTTCGCGTATCTGCTCCGAGAAGGGGCGTGCCTGTTGGACACGCTCCTGTGCTCGTCGCATCTTGCTACTCGCCACCATTTGCATGGCTTTAGTGATCTGCGCGGTATTTTTGACGGAGCCGATACGCCGCCGAATATCTCGGAGTGATGGCATACAATCCTCCTAGCTAACGCGCTTCATTTGTCTGGTTCATACCAGCAGCCGTAGCTGGATTACCCGCGTTGGCTTCTGGCTGTGTGTTACCAACAGCTTTTTGCGCAGTCTCCGCAGTCTGCTGTGCGTTGTCATCACTACGTGGTGCCGCAGTTTGCTTGTACTCATCGATAGCAGCGTTAATTTTGTCCAACAGGTCGTTGGACATCTTGTTCTTCTGCTTGACGGATTTATCTACGATCTCATCCACGATTTCAGGATGGTTCGATGACATATAACGATGGAAACCATCTTCCCATGCGGCGACTTTATCGAGCGCGACATCATCCAAGTAGCCCTTTGTGGCTGCATAGATAATCAGTACCTGCTGCTCAACTGACATTGGGCGATACTGGCCTTGCTTGAGAACCTCTGTAAGACGCTGGCCTCGGTCGATACGACTCTTTGTAGCTTTGTCCAGGTCCGAAGAGAACTGAGCGAAAGCTGCAAGCTCGCGGAACTGTGCCAGGTCCAGACGAAGTGTACCAGCAACCTGCTTCATCGCTGCCACCTGTGCGCTCGATCCCACACGGGACACCGAGTTACCGACGTTAATAGCAGGACGAATACCAGCGTTGAACAGGTCTGTTTCCAGGAATATCTGTCCATCGGTGATCGAGATCACGTTTGTCGGAATATACGCCGAGATGTCGTTTGCCTTGGTCTCGATGAGTGGCAGTGCTGTGAGTGAACCGCCGCCGTAATCCTTGTTCAGACGTGCTGCACGCTCTAGCAAGCGAGAGTGTAGGTAGAACACATCGCCAGGATAGGCTTCACGTCCTGGAGGGCGACGGATAATCAGCGAAATGTTGCGATAGGCGTCTGCGTGCTTGGTCAGGTCGTCATAGATGATGAGCGCGTCACGCCCGGTCTCCATGAACTCCTCACCCATTGCACAACCAGAATATGGTGCAAGATATTTCAAAGGTGCCGGATCAGAGGCACTGCTAGCAACGATGATGGTGTAGTCCATCGCGCCATACCGTTCCAAAATTGACTGAGTACGCGCAATCGTCGAATTTTTCTGTCCGATTGCTACATAGATACAGAACAGATTCTGACCTTTTTGGTTGATGATGGTGTCGATGGCGACAGCAGTCTTACCTGTTTGGCGGTCACCGATGAGCAGTTCGCGCTGACCTCGCCCAATCGGTACCATACTGTCGATAGCCTTGATACCTGTCTGTACAGGAACAGTCACGCTCTGACGGGTGATAACGCCAGGGGCGACGCGCTCGACAGGGCGAAACTTTTCAGTATTGATTGGACCTTTATCATCAAGTGGTTGACCCAATGGATTGACGACACGTCCAAGCAGAGCATCACCAACGGGAACTTGCACAATACGACCCGTAGTGCGTACTTCGTCGTCCTCTTGCACTTGTGTAAAGTCACCCATAATCGGACAACTCACAGTCTCTTCTTCAAGGTTGAAAGCGAGACCGAACAAGCCGGTACGGGGAAACTCTACCAACTCAAGATATTGCACAGCGGCTAGGCCATAGACGCGGGCAACACCGTCCTGAACTGAAATCACAGTTCCGACGCTTGCTGTAGACGTTTCGCTTGTACCAAAGCCTACAATGTTTTTCTCTATGATATCGCTGATTTCATCAGCCCATGATGCCATGTTTTTTCTCCTTCATGGAGCAATAATCTTTGTGTGTTATACAGGAATGTACCTACTACAAGATCAATGTAAGATTTTTTTGTAGGGACCGATTTATCACGTCCTCTTATGCGGTTGATATGCCTACAAGGACGTGATAGATCAGTCCCTACAGACGTATCTCTATTGCTTCATTTGTTCACGTAACCACAACCTAATAAATCGGTCCCTATGAGCGATTAACGGTTGGTTTTGAACCTGGAACAGAGTTGTATTCTTCTGCCTGTACATCCGTTTCAACACCAGTTCCAGTGTCAGTATGTGTTGCTGCTGGTACAGAGCTATATGCTGCAACATCTGAAATAGCACTTGCACTTGTATCGCTGTCTGTATCGACAGACCCTATTTCTCGCACGGTCTCTGCAAGCTCTTCTTGTGTGAAGAAATCGGTGTGAGAACTTGCAACACCTGCGAGCAGTCGCTGCTCCAGTACGCTTAAACGATAGCGAATACTTCCATCAATAACTTGATCGCCAACACGAGCAATGACACCTCCCAGGATGGCAGGATCAACGTGCGAGTTCACAATAATTGTTTTTCCTGTACGCTCTTCTAATGCCTGCTGAATAGTGCGACTCTGTGTAGGGTCTATCTGTGTCGCAGTCGTCACTTCTGCCACAGCCTCATTACGATAGTCGCGTATCAGTTGTTCAAGTTCAGCGGCGATGTTGGGTACGTATTCTACCAGATCGCGTTGTACGAGCAGTAGAGCAAGATTCAGCGATGTAGGCTGTACTTTACCTTGTAGAGCTAAGCGTAACGCTTTCTCTTTGCGCTGCGCAGGAACCTTTGGTTCACGCATAAGGAACGATACCTTACGATTAGAGAAAAGCGATGCTATATGCTGCACATCTTCAAGGGTGCGGTCAAGCGTGTTCTGCTTGCGAGCAATATCGAAGATGGCTGCTGCGTAGCGGCGTGCCACCGCTCCCTTTAACATTACTGTTCCCTCGGATTATTGCTAGCAGTGACGAACTCTTGCACCAGACGGCGGTTATCGTTGTTGTCAACGGAGCGACCAATAACACGCTCTGATGCATCAATTGAAAGATCGACGACAAGACGGCTAAGTTCGTTACGCGCTCGGTTCGCCTCTTGCTGGATACGAGCAGACTGCTGCTGCCCGATCTGTTCAGCACGAGCATGTGCATCTTCTACAATATGCGCGGCTTCCTGCTGCGCGGTCTTTTGTGCACGCTCAATCGTTGCTTGTGCCTCACGACGAGCATCTACCAAAATACGTTCCCGTTCGCTTTGCGCGTTAGCTAAGTCACGCTTGGCCTTTTCTGCGTTCTCAACACCCTCGCGGATAATGGTCTCACGGCGTTCGAGAGTTCTAATGACAAGAGGAAACGCATAACGCCAAAGGATAAAGAAAACGATGCCAAAAGTGATAAGCTGCGAGAGGAAAGCCCAAGCATTGATACCCAGTCCACTAGAGATAGCACCAGGGCCGGAAGCAGCGAGTACAACGTTCGTATAGAGAGCTAACTGCATGGTATGCCTCCTTCCATCAGAATAATACTTTACCTATGTTTGCAAGAAGAGACCTAGTACAAGTATGACAGGAGCAGAGCACCTGTCACTACTTTACTGACGACGAATGTCGTCAGACGCACTACGTCTCATCATCCGCAAAGGTGTACTACTATCCGAGGAATTGGATGAGTAGGGCGACAACCAGAGCATAAATAGCGATAGCTTCGGCGAACGCCAGAGCAAGAATCATGTTTGTCTGAATAAGTGGAGCGGCTTCAGGATTGCGTCCAATAGCTCCAAGAGCTTGTGATGCTGCGATACCGATACCAATGCCTGGTCCAATGGCTCCTAAACCAATGGCAAGTGCTACTGCGAGTGGTGCGAGATTCATGATGAAAATCCTCCTTTAAGTAAGAACAAAACAAGAATGAAGAATATTTAGTAAACCATTATGTATGCAATCGCGGCAAATATGTTCCGCGAGTAGCAATTACACTAACGAGACAAGCTGTATGCTTGTATACAAAATGTGACTAATGTGTTGCTGCAAGCTCTCTTTGCCCTTGCCTCGTGTCTGCTGTGCCTTGCTCTTCCTCATGTCCATGCTCTTCATGACTTACACTTGTAATCTGTAAGAAGATAAGCGTGAGGAGTGCGAAGATAAGTGCTTGAACGGCTGCAACGAAAATCTCGAACGGGACAAAGATGAGATCGGCAACAACTGGCAGAAGAAAGGCAAAGACTGCAAGCACAGCACTTCCCGCAAAGACGTTTCCGAAAAGACGAAAGGCCAACGAGATGATGCGTGTGAACTCGCCAATAAGTTCCAGAATACCTACAAAGAAATCAATAGGACCTCTGAAGTTAAAGTATTTGCTGAGATGCTGTTTGGGTCCCAGTGTAAAGAAACCAAACGATTGGGCCGACACAATTGCAATGACAGCCATCGCCAGATTCAGGTTGAGATCGGTTGTAGCAGGACGTATCCAAGGAATGATTTTGTTTGATATGTCACCAAACAACAAGAAACCCAGGACTGGTTGAGAATTGGTATGTAACTTTGCAATCGCTGCGGTATCAATCTGCCCAACGGTATCTACACCTGGAATAACGTCAATCAGATTAGCGACAAGAATGAAAAAGAAGAACGATGCAACGAGAGGAAAGAATGTCCTTGCTCGTCTCCTGTCACCACCAACGACGCCGTTGATTAAGCCAACCAGGAACTCGACAAGTGCCTCAAGCGCATTTTGCAGCCCATGAGGCACAAGCTCCTGCCGTCTCGAACCCAGCACAAAAACAAGTATCAGAATGATACCTGCAATAACGCTACCAAGCAGCGTGTTTGTGACGGGGAACCCAAATATGTTGAAGATTACATCCGGTGCAATTGATATAGAAGGGAGTTTCCAGAGCACTCGGCATCCTCCTTGAGTACCGGCCTCTGCGGGACCTGATCGTGAGTTTTTAGATGGTTCTTCCGTTCATCTTAGTCTATTTATTCATTAGCCCATAGCGCGTTTAAATAAACGGTACGCTCCATAAATTCCTGAGATCAGGCCAAGCAGTAGCCCGAACAATAATATAAAAGGCGTGGTATGAAGTCTGCCATCCAGAAGATTTCCTAAAATGGCACCCAGAGCGATTGGGATGGCGATAGTTAAGCCTAGCTGTCCCATCAATGCCAGTGGTCCCCAAACAGTGGGATTTGGTTTATTATTCATCCTTGTAACCCCACCTGTCTTTTTTCTCTTTCATTCTACCTATTGGATTATAGCACAGTGAACAAATTGAATGCAACAATCCTGTAACTCTTTAATTACTTAAATGAGGTGTGGGAACAATATGTTAAACATGCTATTATTGTACAATGAAATGAAACGTTAATGATTTTGGAAAATGTGCAATAAGATACTACCATTAGGGATATTGGAACAGCTTTAAGAAAGGTAATTATTCATGACTCACTCGTTCACACTTGGATACACCTCACTGGATAAGGAGGTCACACTTGACTCCCTACCGATAGAAGGCACTATACCAACATGGCTCTCCGGTTCATTACTACGTAATGGACCTGGGAAGTTTGAAGTCGGGTCGGAAACATTCAAGCATTGGTTTGATGGTTTTGCGATGCTTCATCGCTTCACATTTCAAAATGGCAATGTCTCCTACGAAAACAAGTTTTTGCAGAGTGAGGCATATAAGATTTCGATGCAAGAGGGTCATATAGCTTTTGGTCAGTTCGCCACCGATCCATGTAAAGCTGCATTCAAAGGCATGATAACCGAATCGGTCAACGCGAACGTTACTATCAATAAAGTCGCGGGCGATTATGTAGCGATGACGGAGACGCCACTACCTATCGCATTTGACCCCCATACCTTGGAAACGCTTGGTGTCGTGCACTATGACGATACGCTCGTGGGCCATCACGGTTCGGCACATCCGCACTATGATTTCGTCAATAAGATGAGCGTAAGCTACATGACCGAGTTTTACATGCCAAGTGTGTTCAAGGTGTATGGTATCAAGGATGGCGAACATAAACGTAGGATGATCGGCTCTTATCCTGTGATGGAGCCAACGTATCTGCATAGCTTTGGTATGACAGAACACTACGTTGTAATAGCGGAATATCCATATCGTGTCAATCCGCTTGATATATTACAGAGCGGCAAACCTTTCATTGAAAACTACACATGGCGCCCACAGGAACCAGCGAAATTTATCGTGATGAGCAAGGCCGATGGGAGCATTGTTGAGCAGTATGAGGTAGAAGCCTTTTTTGCTTTTCATCACATTAACGCGTTCGAGCGCGATGGACAAGTTATCGTTGACATCTCGACCTATCCCGATGCTTCCTCCATTCATAGTCTCTACCTTGACCAAATTAGAAATACTACCACACATCACGAGCCATCGGAAGTACAAAATGAGACACGCCGCTACTATTTACCATTGAGGGGAGACAAGCAGGCATATTATGAACAACTCTCGGAGTACGGGATTGAGTTGCCTACGGTGAATTACCGTCGTTATAATGCGCGTGACTATGGTGTTGCTTATGGTATTGGTCTGGACAAACACAAGCAAGAGGCTTTCACAAATTTATTGTTGCGGGTTGATGTACGTAACCGCGTAACAAAGGTTTGGTCAGAGGAGCACTGTTATCCAGGCGAACCAGTTTTCGCGGAAGCACCGGACCCCAAGGCAGAAGACGATGGTGTGATTCTATCGGTGGTGCTGAATGCCGACAAAGGCAATTCGTTCCTGCTAGTACTCGACGCTCATACATTTGAGGAGCTAGGGCGCGCAGAGGTACCACATCATATCCCCTATGGTTTTCATGGTGAATGGTTTAATAGTGTTCAGTAAGAAAAATGAGAGTTTGGACAAGCAAAAAATTTGGGAAAAAGAAAATTTTTTTTATTAAAAAAATATTTTATCTTTTTTTTTTACCACCCCGATATGGTATCTGGTTGTCTTGGATTTGTATTTACTATACATGGTATTTTTTATTTTGCGAAGGGATAAAGGGATACGCGCAAGAAAAGATACCTGCCTTTGTTCCAAGAAGGGATACGTT
>CAXUHF010000071.1:9759-26917 GCA_964250765.1 uncultured Ktedonobacteraceae bacterium
TTTTTTATTTTTTTTTTTTTATATTGTTTTATTAAAAAAAATTTATTTTTGTAAAACCAAATGCTTGTCCAAACTCTCATTTTTCTTACTGAACACTATTAGATAATCTTGCGCTCTCGCGCAACATTAGCTGCGTGAGTACGATTTTCGGCGTGCAGTTTGCCGAGAATATTGGAGACATGGTTTTTCACAGTGCCCTCGGCGAGTACAAGTCTATCAGCAATTTCACGGTTGCTAGCACCTGCGGCAAGTAGTTTAAGGACAGACGTTTCGCGTGTACTTAAATCCTCCTCCTGCACAGGAGGTGATGTAGAGGAAGTAAGAGGAGTCTGTGAGGCTGGAGTAGTATGTCCTTTACGCCCAAACTCGATAAGCAGCCTGCTTGCCATCTTCGGTTGAATGAAGGGTTCGCCCATAACAACTTTGCGGATTGTGTTAGCAAGTTCTTCTGCGGGCACGTCTTTTAGCAAATAGCCCATCGCACCCGCCTTCACTGCTTCAAACACATAGTCATCGTAGTCGAAGGTGGTCAGTATAATGATGCGCGCGTTCGGGTCTTGCCCTGTGATAATTGCGGTAGCTTCGACGCCACTTTTACGCGGCATTTGAACGTCCATTAGCACAACATCAGGGCCGAGACTCTGCTGTTGTAAGATGGCGTACTGTTGAATGGCATCGTCGCCATTCACAGCTTCACCAACAACTTGAAAGTCGTCTTCAAGTTCCAAGACAGTATGTAGCCCTTGACGCATTAATGTTTGGTCTTCGCATAGCAGGATGCGGATAATATCAGGCATGAATATCCTCTCGACACTGTTCAGGCGAACAAACGCTATGCTAATTATAACATTTATACGCCTACAGGCTGTTGCTGAGGAAATTCTTGCTGCTGCATTGGTGCTTTTTCGTCGGTAACACGCATCTTCATCGCGTTTGAGAAGGTTAGACCTAGCGCGCTCAACGATGCGATAGCGATGATTGCCATAAGGATAGTTGTCCAGGGATGTGAGAAGACAAACATAGCTTGCACGCTGTTTGGATTATACCCAAGTAGTCCGGTGAAGACAACGGCACCTGTCGCCTCATTAGAGCCAATGCCAGCAGGGGCATTAGGCAATATACAGAACATATTGAAGACTGTGTAGCCAAACATTGACATACCGAAGGGCATATAGAGTCCAACAGCCCAGAATGCGAACATGGCGAAGAGGCCATCACAGACGACGGCGACCACGGTAAGCAATATAGCAGGGACAAAGATTTTTGGTTGGCTAGCTCCGGCAAGCAGTGAGTCCACAAAGCCCGTCGCAAAACCCTCGATACCACTACTAATTTTCTTTGGTAAGAAACGAGTGAAAAGCTTCATAAAACCAATAGCGGCAGTACGTTTCCAAGCGGCTAGTGCGATGAAGAAAATGAGGCCAACCAGCACACTCGCAACGACGATCAAGACAAACCAGAGTTGCAGTGTCATGTGAACACCGGGCAATAGTGGCACAATCGCCATAACGAATAGCGCAGGCATCAAGTCAAGGGCCTTGTCCATTGCAACAGTGGGTAGCGTCTGACTGATAGGCATATTTGCGACTTTTTTCAACATCAAACTCTTGGCAAGCTCACCACCACGCACAGGCAGCAGAAAGTTGATGAAGACGCCAATCCAGAAGAGTTGCACAACACGCATAGTGCTAATTTTACCAATTGGATTGAGGAACAGCTTCCAGCGTATACCACGCACACTAAAAGAGGCAATAAAAATTACTCCTGATATGAGCGCATACGTGATACCCAAAGGAGTCAAAAGGTACTTGGTGATGGTATGAAGAGTAGCCTGTATGTTAATCGTCTTTATCGTCAGGTAGAGAAGAACGAAACCGACGATAAGGCTAATAACGATACGAGCGGTGGGTGAACCGAGTATTGCCTTCCATTTCGGTTGTGGCTTCGCTACAACTTGTGGCGGAGTCATCATCTTAGGTATAGAAGGTGCCTCTAACGCGGGTGTATCACGGTAGAAGTTAACCGCAGGGAAAGCTCCTGTCTGACGTTGTACCTTAATTGCCTGCATCATACCGCTCAGCTTCATAAGATGCGTGGTACTCATAAGGCTGACATCGAACGCCTCTTCGGGCAATTCGTCGTCGAAATCCTCGTCAAACGACTCCGGCGTTTCTGGTAGCCCCATAGAGTATTGCAGAAGTGATGAGCCAGTGTTAGGACTCATAGGTCGTTCTGCAATACCTATATTATCTCTTTGAAATGTATGTATAGGCTGCGCCGCAACGTCTGCATCGTTCTGACGCTCAAGCTTCTTCCACTTGTCTGTCGCCAGAAACTGGTGAGGATGCCTTATAAGCCGTGTCGGACGAATATTTGTTGGCGGAGCCTGTTGATCTCGTCGTTGCATGCGAACCTCTCGAAAACAATAGTCTTCTTTAGTAACGTCTCGATAAATGTAAGTATAACGATATATAGGTCAAATGGGTCTGACGGATATTGCCCTCTGTAGGGGTCTAATTCATTACACCCTGTAGGCGGGTCAAATGGGTCTGACGGATATTGCCAATCCTATGTAATGTTGGTCAGGAAGCAGGGAGACCCTTGCGGTCTCCCTACTACACATCTTACAGGTACCCGTGTTTCTGATACCAAGCGGCTGTCGCTTTCATGCCTTCGTCTAATCCTACTTTTGGAGCGTAGCCCAGTTCTTTTTGCGCTCGCTCAATAGAATAAACGCGGCTGTTTGTGAGAAACTTGACACGGCTACGTGTCAGAGGCGCGCTTTCACCCTGTAACCCTGGGATGACTGAGAAGATGTCAGAGGCAAGATTCGCCAGCGGCAGCGGAATATCACCTTTTGGTAGTTCTCTTCCCAACGAGTGTGCGATAGCGGTTGAAAGCTCTTTAAAGCTTACAGGATGGTCGCCAGCAATATTGTAGCTACGACCAATTGCTTCTTTTCGCTCGGCACTAAGCAAAAATGCGTCTGTCATGTCGTTAATATAGACAGGATGAATAAGTGCTCGTCCACCACCAATCAAACAGGGTCGTCCTTTATTGATTGATGAGAAGAACCCTAACAAATGCAAATCGCCAGGGCCATAGACCAGTCCAGGGCGTATCACACTTACAGGCAGTCCATATTCTTTGTACGCGCTCAATGCCAGCAACTCACCCTCTAGCTTGGTGGCCTCATAAGGGTTGGTGGGAGCAAAAGGCGCATCTTCTCCAGCAGGCTTTCGGTTGCCTGTCACACCAAGAACGCCAGTAGTACTACAATGTACCACGCGTTGTAGTTGGCCCTGATCCTTACATGCATTGAGCAAAATGCGTGTGCCCTCCACATGCGTCTCATGATAGAGTTCGGTGGGTACACTTGGATGATACAGTCGTCCAACGAGATGATAGACAACAGTTGCACCGTCTACCGCCTCTCGTACCTGTGGAATATCGGTAATCTCACCACGTACAATAGTAACGGCATCGCCAAATTGTTGACGCGCCTTTTGCTCATCGCGCACCAGGATGCGCACATCTTGTTTTTGTTTGATAAGTTCCATTGTCAGGGCAGAGCCGAGAAAGCCCGTTGCGCCCGTAACTACTATCGTCATTACTTCTTTGCTCCTGAATAGCCCTTGACGCTAATAGCGTTTTCGGGACAGGCTTCATAGCAGAGGAGACAGCGTTCACAGGTGCTATAGTTCACCTTGAGCGTCTTCAAGTCGATGACATTGGGTAATGGGCAGGTATCAACACAGACACCGCAGCGTGTACATTGATCTTCATGAATTTTTGGTCGCGTGCCTACCAGTCCACTACCATAAAGTGTTGTACAAAGGTGTTGACCACGTTTGGCAACCCAGCTAAATGGATAGTCGAGCGGAAACATCATCCAGAAGACAAGCTTGTAAAGCCCTTTTTGGACGGGCAAGCGAAATTTCTTGATGACGCCAACATCCTCACCAACCGTCTCCCAAGATGGTTTGCCCATCTGATCAAGGGCAAGTTTGAGATGCGGAATATCGCGTGGCTTCACGCCGACAATCTGGCAACAGGCAAGGTCAACGGCGAGACTATTGCGACCCGCAACCAGGACCTGTAAATCAGCTTTTTCGCCATAGAGTGGCCCTTCACCATCCTGCCCTACGCTCCCATCGACGATATTGAGATCAGGTTTGATGCCAAGGTTCATATCTACAATACTCTGGTCGATGCCAAAGGAGTGCATTGCACGACGGTCTGGCTTAGGCAGAATACCCATGATATTCTTCATACTCAGTGTCATCGTTGAGACAACGTGTGTCTTGAGTACAGGCAGATTAATCAGGCGAGCCTCTTTCAGCACATTCAGCGTGTGATAACGGCGCAATGTCTTTGCCCCATCTGGCTGTAGTTCCATCCAATCTTCCCCACCTTCGGGGTCAACACGTAGAATGCGAATATCGTTTTCGGCACAAAACTTTTCGACACCGAGAATAGTATAGGTCGCGTCACGGTCAAACTCGGTACCAGGAGTCTCGCATAGGACAGGCTCAGCACCGCAAGCGCGAACCTCTTCCGCGACAGCTTTCAACAGCGCAAAGCTCGTGGTAGAGCCAGACTCTGCATTGCGTCCCGCGACGAAATTGGGCTTAAGAATAGCCATCTTTGCACCACGTATTACGGATTCCATTCCACCGATCTGCGCGATTACGCGATGCGCAGCCTCTTCAATTCCATCGAAGGTACGGGTGATTGCTATTGTATCTGTACTTGGTTGTGTTGCTAGCATTTTTTATAAGTTCCTTTGTGTCTATAACCAATTGGTATACATCTGTTATTTATTTATAATTTGGTGTACCCCTGTACGGGTCTGCTTCAGCACACCCTCTCGCACCATCATTGTATGTGCAATGCTGACAGGGTGTGCTGAAGCAGACCCATACAGGAATATCGTGGTCTCTATTCCTATCTTACTCGATATACAAGCGCCTATCTATTGGCATAGTACCTCTTGCGGCTAACGCGCCATTGGTACTACTGCCACTGCCATTCGGGAATGTGCTAACCACAGGTGATGGAATCGTATGCCTCACCTGATAAATCGTAATCACAGTGTGTACATATTCGTCGGGCGCGCTGAACTGCGCAACAATAACTGATGATTTCAGAGCTACAAAGAGGTTTTTGTACAGATTTGGTTTGCCTCGAATATCACTTAACATGTCATAGTCCGCAACGATGTAGTCGATACGGTCTGCGTTACCACCAAGCAAACCCTGACTTATAGCGGGGTCGGTCGCGACATTCTGATACACATGAGCATAGGGATATGTTGCACCATCACCGACACCAGTAGCGTTAGGCTCGTGCAGGTCCGTGTACAGGTAACTATTGATGACAATGAAGTCATTGTGTGGAATATTCTGACGTATCCAGGTGAGAGTCTCGTTTTGTGCCGACGTTGGACTTTGAGTATACATGAAACCAGTATGCGTGAGATCATAAGGCACAATTGCTGCGATGATGCCCAGAATCAACACCAGCCGCACACCATCGAAGCGAACCAGCTTACTCATCCAACTCACAATCGTATGTATCGCCACAGCCGTGTTAATAGCTAAAAGCGGAATGAGTGGAATAATGTAAAACGAGAATACAACACCACCACGGATGAGCAGAAGCCAGAAGCTCAAAGCAAGCAGAGCTAATAGCAGATTCTTACGCTTCCACCATCCTATAAGCAAGTTGAACGCGATAGCCAGAATGCTTCCGAGCATAAGGAACATGTCGTTTTGCCACCAACTAGCGAAGCTCTGAGCAAAACTGCCCTCGGTTTGCGCACGTTGTGTCTGACCAGCGAATGTTCCAAGCAGACTTAAATGCTGAGAGTGGTCCCAAGGCAACACTCCCGGTGGAAACAACTCGCCTTTGAGTACCGCCAGAAGGACAAAGCCTGAGGCAACAGCGATCATGCTGTAAGTGAAGGCGACAATCGCAAACTTGCGTTGAAACTGTGTTGTATGCAGCCAGACCGCATAGACCATAGCTGGCATATAGAGAATCATCACCTCTTTTGAAAGAATAGAGATTCCCAACGCGACAGCAGCAAGCACAATATACAGCAGACGACTGTTCCCAACAACGATAAAGTAGAGCGAGACAAGCAACCAGAAAGCCGCGATATTATCAAGGAATACCTCACGTTGGTAGACAATGCTCAATGGAGAGAACGCGAAAATGCACATGGCGAGTAGACCTGCACTCCGGCTAGCTCCAAAGCGTCGTACAATCAGGTAGACCAGAAGAGTGCTACCTACCGCATAGAGGAGCATAAGCACACGTCCACTATTAATGGCATTGCCGAAAATGAAGAAGCCGCCAGTAAGTTGTACCCATGCGGCAATCTGCATCCAAGCTACAGGCGGATGTCCATAACCATAGGCATAAGGCCAGAGTTGCCCATGCAGAATTGCCGATGCACTCGCCATGTACGTTCCTTCATCTGTTTGATAGTGAGGGAAATTGAACATGTTCAGTCCATGAGCGATGCCTGTTACAATCAAGCCAATTATGATAACAAACGCCTCCAACCATACCGGAACAGGAATACGTCCCTTCCTATTGAAAGGATTGATGGACGAGAGCATTGGCATCATGTGCGTTTCACTTGCCGCTACACGATCCCCTTGCGTTGGCATGACCTTAGGTATTGTGGTTGTGTGACCCGTTGGTCGGCGAAATGGTGCAACTCTTTGACCTGGACGATATGCTGTACGCAGAACAAAGTTCTGTGCACGATGCAAAATGAGGTTGTTGCCCTCAATCTCCGGTGCAGGCTGCGTGCGTACCGTTGGCTTGTTACGCTGTAACAAGCCAAGCCCGTTGTTCACTGGGTTAGGGCCAAGTCCCTGACTCCCACCATGATTTAGGTGCGCTGGATTCGGTTTGAGTGACAGCTGTGACGTTTGCGGTGTCTGCGGATTTCCAGCTGGCTTGCTTGGAGTTGCAGGTACAAATGAGCGAGCATTCTGCATCTGCTGCATCGAGTCAGGAGTAGACGGGAACGAGTTCCCCCCCTGCTGCATTCGCTGCGGCTGTTCTTCAGGAAGCTGAGTTTGTTTAGAGAAAGATGTCATATATTACTCGATCCTTATGCAGCAACCTTGCCGCGATGCTGTCCAATATGTGCCGTTTTCTCCCAGTTGGAGCTACCCTTCACATAACGGTAAACCGCGCGCATGGCACCTAGACCTAAAAGAAATTGATAAGGAAAGAAAGCGATGAGCATAATACCAGCCTCACGCCAACTCCATTTACGATTGTGAGCCTTCAAAAACGTGTGCAAGCCTGCAACGTCGATGAATGCCGTCAGAATGAAGCAGTAGAGTGGTAAGTAGGTAAGCATCGCTAACCAGAGTGGCAGAGCAACAAAGAAAAACATGATGATTGATACTGGTATCAGCAATGCTAGAGCTGCCTGCACCTCAGGAAGAATCAGCACATAGAGTGCCAGCAATCGTCGCGCGGGTGTTTCAAGCTTCATCCATTCCTTCTTAAACAGAATCTGAATAAAGCCCTGATTCCAACGAGTACGCTGCTTGATGAACTGCTCTATGGTATTGGGCGTCTCCTCACGTGTCACATACTCGTCATCGTAAATGATGCGGATACGTGCATGTGAGAGGCTCAAGCGGATACCCAAGTCAGCATCTTCGGTCAGACAGGTCTCGTCCCAGCCGCCAAGTTGCTCCATCAATTCACGACGTACGAAGACTGTGTTACCGCCAAGAGGCGTAATGCCGGTACGCGCAAAGAAGTGCATCGACGACTTAAACCAGAAGAAGTATTCGAGCACGTTCAGGAAACAAAACCATTTCGTGTTGTGATTCATCAACTGCACACCACTCTGTACCACATCCACGTCTTCATCAAGCATCGTTGTGTTAAGAATGTTGAGAATGTCAGGATGTGGCTCATCTTCGGCGTCAAAGATGGTCACGACATCGCCACGCGCGACTTGTAGTGCATGATTCAGGCCACGTGGCTTGCTTGTTGGTTTATTTGTATAGACGAGAAGTTGTACATTCGGATCGCCCAACTCGTCAATCTTCGCCTGTGCCTCTGCAATGGTGCCGGTATCGTCGTCACTACAAATGGCGATAATCTGCATCAATTCTTTTGGATAGTTGAGGTCATAAACCTTTTGAATAGTCTCGCGGTACACATCCTCTTCATGTCGTGCAGGTAACATGATGGTAAAGCTCAGGCAAGGGTCACGGTAGATCGTCGGCGCGTGATTCAGCCATGCATGCTCTGGCGCCTCCCAGATGAAGAGACGCAAACGAATATTAAAGATAGCCTGTGTGGTCATGAAAAGAATGATCAACAGGTACAACGCTTCAAATGTATTTCCGAGAATGGTCAAAACCACTGTTTTTCCCTCTCTCTCTAATTAACAAGGAATGTACGGTGATAGCACGTCAGTACTATGTCCGCACACGATATGATTTATAGGTTTGACTTGCTGATCCACACTGGTTGGCACGACAAAATTGTATGCCTCCGAGGTTGGATTTTGCCCACGATGCAGAGTAAGAACAACTATACTATTGCCCGCGATTTGTACATCTTGCGAGGGCCAGGTACTGAACGATGCGAACTGCGAAGATGGACGAAGCTGAGCAATCTGTGGTCCATACGATTTATTGACAAACATCAAGCTCACTGTTTGACGTGCATCATCCTCCGTCGCGTAGACACTGACTGGTTCGCGTTGTATCGAGAGCGGAAGCAGATTTTTTTGCAGATGCGTAAACATTTGCATCACACGTCCCATCGCAGTAAGCTTCGTACCATTTTCTGTAAAGAGTGGGTAGGGTTGTGCCACACCTTCTGTTGAAAAGAAGCCTACATAGTTCACTTGCTGATTCATAAGTGTGCCCAATGTATCAGCCCACCAGAGTGCAGCCGCGCCAGTGGTTGGAGGTGCGAACTGACTAGGACTTGTATTAATTTCTGTTACGGCAATGGACGGTTCAACCTGGTCAGCGTTTGCTTCATTAAGTCCAATATCCTGAGTGATAAGTGTGCGCAATGGTGGTAACAGGTAGTTCCATTCATCAGTACTGCTCATAACCATAGCCGATTGATTAGCATTGCTGCTGAACTGGTAGCTATGAAAGGAAACGCCGTCAAGGAGCCGAAACTGTAGTTCAGGATGCATTTTTTCGTACTGACCAATACCCTTAAGAAATTCATCCATCCACGGCTTTCCCTGTGCATCGAAGGGTCCTGCCCCTACGCCATAAAACTGACTGATCTCAGGACCAAAGACCTTGATCGTTGGATCATTTTGATGCATCTTTATGGAATATTGTATGAAAAGCTGAGTGTACTCATCAGCGGTGAAAGTTTTTCCGGTTGCTGGATTCTTAGTCAAATCTGGCTCGTTGCCTACCGTCCAAAATTTCACAGGATGAAAGGGTGCATTCGGATTAGTACGTTGCGCACTATGCTTATTATTCATATAATCAACGATGCCACCTGCATAACTCGCACCACCCGCAACAGTATCTATACCTCCTGGGGACCCGTTGATAGGACCAGTAATGTGCGCTTGCAGCATACCATCACTACCCGCTTGGTTCAGCATTGTGCTAAAATCGTCAAGTTGTGCAAATGATAAAACGTGATTGTCACCCCAATTACCTCCTGGATAGCGCAGGAGCTTGATGTGCATGTCGCGCAAATTTGTACTTACGAATCGTGTATAGTTCATAAAGCCAGTACTGGTCTGAGCTATCGAGTTACTTCCTGCAATAGGGAAGACATTAGTTCCCAATAAATATGGACTAATCGAATTTCCTGAAATCTGCCGTAAATCAATTGTCGCACCTTGCTGACTTCCAAGGTGAAGTTGTAGTGTATCGTCGGAGCCGGTAGCGACTGCGCCAAAACGTAGTGCGGCAAATAGAAGCGCAACAAGAAATACTACGCTCAAGAGTGTAAGTATATTACGACGCCTTTTTTTATCAGGCGGAATCCGCTTTGTGGCAAGGTCCTTCCAGCCGATACTCTCGTTTTGTTGCATCTGCGCCAATGATCCGTTAGCCCCACCGCGATCTGTACCATTATTGAATGCCATGCGACCCTTCCTCTATCAATACCGCAGCCTTCTTGTGTTTAAGCCGCTTTTAATATCCAGAATATCTACGTTTTTAGACGTATCTGGTACACTATTGACACGCTACTAGGACGTTTATCTACTTTTTTACTATCGACAGAAGTTGCTAGGGTCTATAGGGGCGCTCTGCTGTAATAAACGCTTGTCGCAACACAGAACTGTGGAGAAGACACAGAAAACACCCCTACGGACTATGTAGAGGTGTGCATCATTGCTATGGTACAAGTAAGCATAATAGCGTATGTGTTCGTATGGAAGATACAATAGTATCATGTTAAACGGACGAACGTATCAAGTAAAACTTGCCATACGAGGACTATTCGGATAGACTGAAAGACAACGCTTAATGGTAGGGACCTATTCATCGCGTCCTCTTGGCGTCTCGACTGCCGACGAGGACGCGATGAATCGGTCCCTACAGACGAAGGAGATACATTGCTTCATGACCGAGAGTTTAAATGTAATCAGCACATTTCAGTTTTCACCTGCTTCATTGGAGAAGTTGCGCGAGGCCGCAGATGCCGAGGTCCTGTGCATCACGAACAATGATGAGTTTTTGGCACGCCTTCAGGAGGCTGATGTACTTTGCTCGTATTGGGTTCCTGATAGCTGGCGCACACTCACGAAGCGGTTACGCTGGTTGCAATGTTCGGGCGCGGGCGTCGATAGCCTGTTACCAACAGGCATTTTGAACACAGAAAGTGGCATCGTTGTAACAACTGCGGTAGGTATCAACACAACGCCGATTGGCGAGTATGTATTTGGTAGTATGTTGATGTTTAATCGTACATGGCCTGAGATGGTACGTCTGCAAAATCGCCATGTATGGCCTCGTAGTGTCACCTGGTACAAGTTAGGCGGACGAGAGCTAGCCGGACAGACGTTGGGTATTGTTGGATTAGGGAGTATTGGTCGGCGTGTCGCACAGTTGGGACGCGCATTTGGGATGCGTATCTTGGCGACACGACGTACTGTGCAAGAGGGGATACAAGACCCAGATGTCGATCAACTCTATGCAACTACGCAGTTACATGAGATGCTCGGCAAGAGCGATTATGTAGTCCTTTCGGTGCCGCTTACTCAAGAGACGGACCACCTGATTGGTGAGGCTGAGTTGCGCGCCATGCAGCCACATACATACCTTGTAAACGTTGCACGCGGTCGTGTTATCGACGAGCAGGTACTGATTCGTGCACTCAACGAGGGCTGGATCGCGGGTGCGGGCCTTGATGTGACAGAAGAAGAGCCATTGTCAGCTGAAAGTCCTTTGTATACAATGCCAAACGTGATTCTGACGCCGCATATTTCAGGGATAAGCGTCAAATATGATGAACGACTTACGAACCTCTTTGCCGACAACCTACGCCGCTTCCGCAAGGGTGAAGCACTACATAATCGCTACGAAGCTGAGCGCGGGTATTAAAGAATTTTAGATGTGAGTCTGACGATGTACATACACAAATAATCTGGATACGTCGCCTGTAGGGACCAATGTATCACGTCCTACTAGCCTCTTCAATCGCCGACAAGGACGCGATACATCGGTCCCTACACATATCCCATATTACCAAGCGGATTTGTGTAAAGTAAGCGATAGCGAATAGAATAGAGGGTGGCATTTGTTCTTATTAGTATAAGAAAAATAGAAAGGGCTAACATGAGCAAAGATTTTGGTGTTGTAGAGATATTAGGTGCCGAAGCCGTTGGACAGCCAGGACAGAGGCGCTTCCGCATCTATGTGCAGGCAGAGCGTAATTCTGCGGTTATGTGGATGGAGAAAGAGCAGTTAAATAGTCTTTCACTCGCGCTTGACCGCTTTTTAGCACAAATCACCGAGGGGCAAGTGCTGCGAACAGAGGCACAAGCGGGCAATCGTCCGATCTCGGCGGGCATGCCTACAGATTTTCCAGTGCAACCAACCTACGAATTTCAGGTGGGACAGATAAAGATTAACTACGATGAGCGTTCAACGCAGTTTTTGCTGAGTGCAATTCCGCTGCAGATCGTTATGGAGCGCGATGAAGCTCAAGTCTTTATGGACGAGGAGCAAGCTGTTTCGTTTCTTTTTACTCATCGACAGGCCCAGTATCTCTCAAGTACTATCGCGCAAGTAATCACTGCAGGGCGTCCCGTATGCCCACTTTGTCGTACACCGCTTGATGGTGGACCACATGCATGTATCAAGCAAAATGGACACCGGGAGATTGTGCAGATCGCGGATGCAGACGAAGATGAATAGAGGAGAGACATGTAGGACTTAACTTATTATGTCCTACACGCTTTTCTCATAATAATCCTGGGCGTGAAACATGTGCGTACAAACGTAGAGCACAATATATAATTGACTCCGCTAGTCAATGCAGAGGTACTTATTTGCCTTCTGAAGATACATTTCTTCATTCGCCTCAATCATGAGTTTATGCAACACCACAACATCGGCATCGGGCAGGCATTCCACTGGTTGCAAGCACAATCGCATAATCGCTCGTCCATTCTCAACGACCTGGACATAACCTTTCGCACGTGGCACACGGTAGACGCGTTGTGGCTCTGTTGGACTGGGTACCTCCAGATAGCCATGCCAGAGTAATTGGCGCACCTGCTCAGGCGTCAGTATATCACGCAAGAGGTCTGCCGCTCTTCGTTCAGAGCGTGACCATCCTTTGAGATACGGCTGAAAGATGAGCCAAAGCATCGGAGAAATGGCGAGAGCGATGACGATCCAACCCAGGGCAGAAAGCACCTGAGGGACCAAGCTCATCCTCCAACAACTCTTGGAACCATCACAATCTGTTCGGCAGTGGCATCGAAGTGTTCGATGCGCTCCACTGGTTTGCCCGGCTCAACACGGAAGGCAGTCGCACCCTTCGCACGCTCTTGCGCGAAAATATGCTCAGCTTCACGAACTGCGGCAATCGCTTCGGCGTCGCCAGCTAGAACCTTTTGACCGTCCCAACTGAGGCGATCATCGCCACGTCGTGACATCACACGTAACATTCCCACAGTCGTTTCTCCTTCGTAGTCTAGCTATTCTGTTAAGAATAGCGTTTTCAACGAATATAGATAGAGTCTGGTAGCAAACGAACTACACGTTACAAGAGAAGCAGTTATGAGCGTCACTCCCCTTCTCCCTAAACACGTTTTACGCTGATAGATTGTTACTTCCTGGCATTCCAGGCCCTTTCATGCAAAACGCATTTGTATGCCTGTCATGTTACTATTGTACGTGGAACTTAGGTGTTAGTCAATGGGTAGCGCAAGGAAATTCAGAGTCTTTCTTCTTCCATTTTCTTTTTTGCGGACAGGTAATTATCGTCACCCTATCTTTGTTTGAGCTATCATGGCAGCCATCGCTTGTAGTTGCGGCTTAGCCTGTCCATCTGCCGTAAGAAATAAGTGTCCATCACCCGTACCAGTACCAAGATTGTACTGATTCGCAAACGCAACCTGTCCTTGTGCGAGCGATTGAAGAGAGAGTGTAGTAAACTGGCGCATGAAGGCTGGATCGCTCTCCTCCGGCTTGGCCTGATCTTTCCAGCTATCGTTCCACTCCGTTACGCCGATAGGCAACACTTTACCCAAAACCTGCATAACCGTGTTGCGCACTTGCTGAGCAGAACTAGCATAGCTATTGACCGATTGCGAGAGACATGTTTGAGCATCAACATCGGTGCAGGGATACAGGTGAAAGGTAACGCCATCAGGGGCATTTGCTCTCGTCTGCTGTAAGAACGTAGAGATATAGTCTGTATCTGCATAAGCAACGGCTGGCCCAAAGAACTTCGCCTGTGGTGATATCTGACGAAGCATAGGAATAATCTGATTCCACAAATTTGCATACTGACTTGCTGGCATTGCACTGGGATTTCCTGGATTATCTGGCTCATTCCCAAATTCGTACATCTGGCAACGTCCTCCCGCTGTCTGCACAATCTGCTGGTCAAGCTGCATGTCGCTCGTGCTCAATATTCCCAAACATGTGGCTCCGATGGCTTGAATCTGAGCGAGGCGTTGCTCTATTTCAGTTCCATTATTGGTTGCCAGCGGTGTCCTAATCAGTGTAATTCCCGCTTGGCGCAAAGAGAGACGCAGCGATTGTGATGTTGCAGTATTAAACGTTGGATCATTGCTTCCAAAGAGGAGCGACGATGTACCATTTTTCCAGATTTGTTGACCCGGCAAGAGAGCACTAGCATGGTTCGTCGGCTGAGCGGGTAATGGAGCTGTTGGCTGTCCTGGCACCGGAGTGCTTGTGTTCTTCACTTGGCGAGACTGAAAACGAGGAAGAATAACAAAATATGTTCCGACCCCCAATATTACAAGGAGTGTGACAGCCACACCAACCAGTAAGAAACGTGTGTTGCGTCTCTTCGGATAAGAGTCGTAAGGAGGCGGCGTGTTTATAGGCATGCTTGTGTTCTCTTTTCTGCATGTTCGCGTTGTTCAATGATGTCTATGTATATATATCAAAATTAAGTAACTTTATAAAACGTAAAGATACAATTTAGCTCTTCAGATTGTAATAATATAGAAAACAGAGCAAAATAGCTATCCTTTGCGTGAAAACAGTCAAGAAAGTACTATGAAATGGTTCAGCTTTTATCTTCTGCATTCTATAATACCATAGCACAGGCCGGAATATGAAATGATATAATGTTTTTTGTATAAAGCCACAACGAGGAGAATGTAGCATGACTAGTAGTACAGAGAATACTCGCGTCGAGCGTGACTCAATGGGCGAGATGCAGGTTCCGATAGACGCGTACTATGGCGCGAGTACACAACGCGCCGTACTCAACTTTCCTATCAGTGATCTGCGCTTTCCACGCCAATTTATTCGCGCACTTGGACAGATCAAGCAAGCAGCAGCACAGGTCAATGAGGGACTGGGAACCGTTAATTCACAAATAGCCGAGGCTATCGTGCGTGCCTCACAAGAGGTCATCGACGGCAAGCTCGATTCGGCCTTTGTTCTCGATATTTTTCAGACAGGTTCGGGCACCTCGACAAACATGAACGCGAACGAGGTCATCGCCAACCGCGCCAGTGAACTGCTTGGTGGATCGCTCGGTTCGCGTAAAGTACACCCCAATGATCACGTAAACTTCGGGCAATCATCAAACGATGTCATTCCCACTGCTATACATCTTTCCGCCTTGCTGAGCATCGAGCAGGACCTGCTGCCCGCGTTACAAGGCTTACAAAAAGCCTTGGAGGAAAAGGCAAAGGAATTCATGCCCGTCATCAAAACGGGACGCACACATCTCCAGGATGCCACGCCCATTCGCTTAGGGCAAGAATTTCTTGGCTATGCAGGACAGATCGAGCGTGGTATCACACGCATACGCTCCGCACAAAGCGAACTTGCGGAGGTCGCGCTTGGTGGTACCGCCGTTGGTACAGGCGTCAACACACATCCAGAGTTTGCTGCTCAGGTCTGTCAGCGTCTTACAGCACTCAACAGTATTGCAGTCCATGAGACAAGCAACCACTTTCAGGCACAAAGCACGCTCGATAACATCGTTGCTGCTAGTGGTGCGCTCAATACGCTTGCTGTAAGCTTGATGAAGATTGCTAATGATATTCGCTGGCTTGGCTCTGGTCCCCGTGCAGGCATCGGTGAAATTGATTTGCCAGCCGTACAGCCAGGAAGTTCGATTATGCCGGGGAAAGTCAATCCGGTAATCGCTGAGTCGGTATGTATGGCTTGTGCTCAGGTGATGGGCAACCATACTACCATTACTGTCGCGGGACAATCGGGCAACTTCGAGATCAACGTTATGATGCCAGTAACGGCGTATAACATCCTGCAATCTATCAGCTTGCTTGCCGCCGTGTCGCACAATTTCACAGAGCAATGTGTGAAAGGAATACAGGCAACGACAAAGGGGCCAGAGATGGTCGAGCGTGGCCTGGCAATCTGCACATCCCTCGCACCCGTCATCGGCTATGATGCTGCAGCTGATATCTCGAAGGTGGCCTACAGGACAGGAAAAACGGTGCGCGAGGTTGCCCGTGAGAAAACACAACTCAGTGATGACGAACTAGACCGCATTCTCGATCCAGCTAGCATGACAAAACCAGGCTTGGAAGGTGGTCCTGCCGGGGGGTAAAGCTATATTGCGTACTACAGTGTGACGCGATTGCCTCCGGCAGGCATCGTGAAGCGTAGAAAACCGCCCATTGCCAGACGTGTGCAGATGACGGAGAGCGTGAAGAGGGCAAAGAGTAATGCGGCGGTCTTCAATTCATAGATACCGAAATCGACGAGCGTAAGATGATTGGACCCACTCGTGAGAAGACGGAGCAGTGCCGAACCTTGCTGTACTCCAAAAAGATTGACAGGTAGACCAAAGGCAAGCGTAATCAAGAGGTCAACGCCAAAGCAAATAGCGGCAAGTCGTGGACCGAGAAGCCAGAAACGTCTGCTTAAACGCTCCCGCTTCGTTGACATAATACGACGTGTCGCCCAAAAAGGTGCGAACAAAAATTGTATTGTTAGGAAGATTAAGGGAGCCAATACGAATAGCCAATCGGGAAAGATGGTTGGCGTGATGAGTGAACCGAGGCGACCGAGCGTGAACAGCAGAACGCCCTCGGTCACGCCCCGTCGATAACTGGTTTTGTTGAACATGATACTAACTTTATCTTCTTTGTGAGCTTATGGAACCGAGACAATCTAGTTACAACCGCAACCACCGCCACCGCAAGAACAACCGCCCATCATAGGCACATCATCGCTATAGGCACTATCTTCACTACCACCACGCGGCACAGCAAAGGTCGAGAGCAAGCGGCGCACTTTGTCGCTATGGCACTTCATACAAATAATATCATCAGCGTGCTGACGCGTCACAAGCAACTCAAATTTCGTCTTACAATCTGAGCAACGATACTCATACAATGGCATAAAAAATACCTCCAATACATAATGGGATGTTCTTCTCTTCTCTCAACGTATTGTAGTGTCTCATCGCCACATCGTCAAGTAGG
>CAXUHF010000072.1:0-26475 GCA_964250765.1 uncultured Ktedonobacteraceae bacterium
AGAAGCGGTGCAGAGGAAGCTCGACCTGTAGTTCAGCTCGTAGTTGAGCAATCACTTGTACAGCAAGCAACGAATGTCCACCTAACATGAAGAAGTCGTCATCGATGCTAATGGCTGGCACTCTGAGAACCTTCGCCCAAATCTGAGCGATGCATGCTTCATTTGGAGTGCGCGGTGCAATAAACGGCTTTGAGCGGCGAACGGTTGCGAAGCTAGGTTCTGGTAAAGCACGTCGGTCTATCTTTCCATTCGAGGTCAAGGGAAATGCGTCGAGGACTACTACCGCCGAAGGTACCATGTAACCAGGAACTTGTTTGGCAATGTACGCCTGTATGTCCTCTTCTGTAGTGGTCTGCCCTTCTCGAAGAAGCACATACGCAACCAAGCGTTTATCATGAGAAGAGTCTTCACGCGCCATCACGACTGCTTTCTGCACGGCTGGATGAAGTTCGAGGAGTGCTTCAATTTCGCCAAGCTCGATACGAAAGCCGCGAATCTTCACCTGGGAATCGAGACGGCCTAGAAACTCGATGTTGCCATCGGCTCGGTAGCGTACTAAATCCCCCGTTCGATACATGCGAGCATCGATCTGCGTACTGAAAGGATCATGAATGAAACGCTCCTCTGTCAGTTCGGGGCGATTGAGATAGCCTCGTGCCACACCAGCACCGGCAATATATAGTTCTCCTGGCACATTAATAGGCACGGGCTGCAAGCGTGCATCTAACACATAGAGCTTTGTATTAGCAATGGGACGCCCAATAGAGATAGGACCTGAGCGCGATGTGTCAGAAGATACCTCATACACACAACATCCTACCACGGTTTCCGTCGGCCCATATTCGTTGATAAGTCTCGTTGTAGGAGCATGAGTGCGCCAGAAAGAAATATCCTCTCCTAATAGTGCTTCTCCGCCAATAATCAGTGCATTCGCTTTTTCAGCATCTTCTACTGACAATACTTGGCTGAGCAACTTCAAGTGTGCCGGAGTGATCTTCACTAGAGAGATGTCGCTATTGTTGTGTAGGGCGACATGAAGAGCTTCGACTCCCTTACCTTCAGGTAGCAAAATTGCTTTTTTCCCTACAAGCAATGGCGAGAATAGGCTGGTGACTGTTAAATCAAATCCAAGTGGGGAATGAACAAGCGTTCCTTGTCCCTCTGCTACTGCATACGCTTGCGTACACCAACTCAGGTAGTTGACAAGGCCTTGATGAGGAATCATAACTCCTTTGGGTTTGCCAGTTGAACCAGAGGTATATATCACATAAGCGAGGTGCGCAGGTTGAACGTTGCACATCGGGTTGGTTTCGTCTTCTTGTGCAATAATGTCCCAATCCGAGTCCAGGTACACCGATGTCGCTTCATGCGCGGGAAGTACATTCATAAGTCGTCGCTGAGTGAGGACCACTGGTGCTTGAGCATCCTCAAGCATAAAGGCGAGTCGCTCGGCTGGATAGGTGGCATCAAGCGGCACATAAGCTCCCCCGGCCTTGAGAATGCCGAGTATGCCTACGACCATTTCAAGTGAGCGTTCCATGCATATACCAACGAGCACATCAGGTCCTACGCCTAAAGAGCGTAGATACCGTGCGAGTTGATTAGACTTGCTGTTGAGTTGATGATAGGTTAGGAATGTATTTTCAAAGACTATCGCTACAGCATCTGGAGTGCGTTCAACCTGGGTCTCAAACAACTGGTGAATACATTGCTCTTGTGGATAATCGCTTGCGGTATCATTCCACTGTACAAGCAGCAGGTTTTTCTCTTCCTCAGTTAAAAGCGGAAGTTCTGTCACATGCTGAGTGGAGTCGGCAATTATACCCTCTAGCACCGTTTGCCAATGCCCAGCCATACGGCTGATGGTTGTAGCGTCAAACAAATCAGTATTGTATAGAAAGCGTCCAATCAGCCCCTCTGGTTGATCAATGATTTCAAGATGGAGATCAAGCCTTAAGTCATACCTATTATGTATATCAATGTATGATTTTATCGGTTCTGATGATGAAATCTCCGATGAGAGTTGATAAGATAGCATCACCTGAATGAGTGAAGAATAACCAGAAATTTGCTCTGGATGTAGTGCATCCACGATATCCTTAAAGGATATGTCATCATGTTGATGAGTCAATATGAGGTCGTCTTGCACACGCTTTAGTAGTTCGCAGAAGGTCAGATCGTCGGAAATGTTTGTGCGCAGTGGTAAGATGTCGAGGCCGTTGCTCACTCGCTCCTGCTGGTCAGAACTGTCTTGAAGAGTAGTGTTCGTCGTTCCGATAAGAAAATCATCTTGTCCTGTATAACGGTACAGCAATGTCTGTAATGCTGCTGTCAAGGTTGTATGTAGCGGTACGCCAGCTTGGAGACTGAAAGTTCTGAGAGCAGTAGTAAGTTGTTTGGACAATATCTGTGTGTGTTCTAACAAGCCGTGTCTTTGAGTTGATGCACGTGGACGATCTGTTGGTAAGTCTAAAAAGCGTGGGGCGTCTGTAAGTTGCTGCTTCCAGTATGCCAAGTGTGATTGTATCTGAGAAACATTACGATCAAAAAACTCAAAATTGTCGCCAGAAAGTTCTATAAGCTTCGACATGACTTTACGTCCTTGTATATGAGGTGAATGAATAATACTACAACTGCTTCAAGTTTTTGAACACAAAGACTCCATTTAGTGTAAGGTGGGCAAAGATTACACTGTGTCTGTAGGAGTGTTTACCTGGGGTTATATAAACCGCCAAAAAGAAATAGCTATAAAATAGTAGCCATCTACCAGCTACCCTATGTTTTCCACAAAAATCTCCGTCTAGCTTTCAATAGCGTCACTGCTTTTGAGAAACTCATCTTTCTTCCTGGGGAAGGTACCGAGAGCATTCCTGAAGCTTTTCTTGTGCTGGAATGTTGTTCTTTATTATCTACTTATTATTATCTACTTATATAGCTACGCATAAAATAGTAGGATGGATTACTAAAACGCGCAACGTATCATATCACAATGTTCAGTTTTACTAAACACTAAAAAAGCTGCCATTAAGAAATAAAAATATTAAATTTAACATTACCTGTACAAAAGACAAACATATTTTCTACTTACACCGTTTAAAAGATACAGCAAATGAGTAAGAAAAGTCAAGTCTTCTTGAAACATTCCTATTAAATTCATAAATCTCTTCATTGCCCATTTTTAATTACCATTGCCAGTATTTTAAAGAGCAAGGGGAACCTTCCACTACCAGGGTCGCCACAGAGTCTTGAGTAGAAGGGAGATCGTGTAGCCACCAGCGAAACAGGGTAGAACTCTCTGCTTTTGTACCTGAAAGGGTTGTTGGTGTTGTAGCGGTAACAGGAACGTCAGTTGTTGCTAAGTCATGCGCAATACCAAGTCCTCTTGCCTTCAGAAACGCCTCTTTTCGTGTCCATACCTGGAAAAATACTTGACGCCGTAGCAGGTCAGACTGGATACTATGTAATGCGTTAATTTCGTTGCGGGTAAAGTTTTGCTCAGCAATTTGCTCGTAGTCCATGTCATGATCGATGTATTCAAGGTCTACACCGACCTCACGATGTTGTGTAATTGCAAAGAAGGCTGTATCACGTGAATGAGTGACGTTGAAATGTAAGGTTGTATCTCCGGCAAAAGCAGGTTTTCCATAAGGTCCATAATGAAACTGTAGTGTGGATGCGTCTTGATTCAGGTAGCGTCCCAGAATAATTCTAAGTGTTCCATGCGCCACAATAAAACGTGTCGCGTGCAGCAATAAACGGAAGCGTTCTGCTTGATTGCGTTCGTGCGTAGTAAGGACCTGTTTTAAAGATTGAATATGAAATGTAGATATGTCTGTTGCAACTACACGCCATATATGAACCTCATTGTGAGCTAAAGTAGGAAATGTTGCTGGATAGTGCCACATGAACGTTTTATAGACTCCTTTCTGTCTCTACTAGCACGTCTGAAAGATAAAACACATAGATACTCTATTTTATCGTTAGAAATGGAATATTGCGAGGCTACGAATAAACTCTACTACATCGAACGCTATAAATATTGGGCTATAATGGTTAAATATATTGTGCGCTTTGTCTTTCATATAGACATTGTTAAGCATGTTTCCCTTTTTTCTAGGAGTTACTTACATGGAACTACAAAACCCTCATCCCACAACGTGGAAACTTTTTCGTCTCTGGGCAGCCATTGGGCTACAATCGTTTGGCGGTGGTGCTTCCACCACGTTCTTGATACAGCGTACATTTACAGAGAAATACACGTGGTTGTCGATGGAGGATATTACGCGGTTTTGGAGTTTGTGTATTCTTACTCCTGGTATCAATTTAGTCGCTCTAACCGTCTTGATAGGCCGAAAACTTGGAGGATCATGGGGCATTGCTGCTTCGCTTGCTGGCTTGCTTTTGCCGAGTGCAATTATTACTTGCCTCTTAACCGCTCTCTTCACACAGGTTGAACATATCGCGGCAGTACAGGCAATCCTACGAGGGGTAGTACCAGCGACAGGTGCGCTCATGCTTCTGGTTGGACTGAACTTCGCGCTTCCCATCTTTCGCAGAAGTTATAAAGAAGGTATCTTTTATCTCACGGGGAGCATTGTTGTAATGATCGCATGTTTCCTTGCTGTCATTCTTTTGAAACTGCCTGTTGTTGCAGTCATTCTTGGTGCGGTTCTGCTTGGTGCGCTCTTCTTTGCACCGAAACCATCTTCACCTCTACTTAACGAAGAGCAGCGAGGCCAACAATGATCAATCCACTGCTGTACTTTCTCTTGTTTCTGAAAGCCTCGCTCTTTTCAACTGGTGGTTTCAGCAACCTTCCTAGCTTGCATCAGGACCTGCTTGCCAATGGCTGGGCAAAGGAGACATACTTTGGGCAGTCTATCGCTATTGGACAAATCAGCCCAGGCCCTAATGGGTTATGGGTCATCTGCCTTGGCTATCTCACCTATGGTTATCTCGGTGCTTTTTTCGCACTAGTTGCTATTACTCTTCCCGCACTGCTGGTACTCGCTGTCTCTGCTGGCTATGTGCGTATCGAACAGCGAGGATGGGTACAAGGTGCCATGTATGGTGTCTCACTCGCTGTCGTTGGTCTGCTACTCACAGTAGCCTGGACGATTTTCAACCAGCCCGGTGTGGACTGGAAAGGGCTGCTGATCGCTGTAGGAGCGTTCGGCCTTGCCCTCAGTCGCAAGGTGAACATTCTGATTATCCTGAGCCTGGCAGGACTCGCGGGATATTTTTTGTATCGGTAGGTGTTCCACCTTTAATGGTAGGGACCGATTTATCGCGTCCAAAGGGCGAGGTGGAGCAACACGTCGGCGACGATTCATTTTTTGCTGCGTGTTCCCCTCATGCCCCATCCTTGGACGCGATAAATCGGTCCCTACCATCCTCTTCTCATAGCGAGTATAATATTTGAAAATAACAGAAGAGAAAACGCACCACTCACAGAAGAGAGACAGAGACACATGGCACGTAAAGGCAAACGTAGAAATTTTGATGCATTTCACACTACACAAGATACACTCGGTGAACACATGGAACACGAAACACTCTCGGACTCACAAGAATTGGCTTTGCACGAGATAGATGATGAACTCCTCGAAAAGCAGGATACTCTCGATGGGACTACACGCACAGCCGTAACGCCTGCCTTTGAACATGGCGAGAAATATCACGAAGCTGGCAAACGTGATGTAGAACTTTATATCCGTACCTATAACACGCTTTTACGCAGTTCGGGCGAAATTAGCCTGAAAGCACTGGTACAAGCACACTACAATATCGACTCTAGCCTACACCCCGACGCTCGTTCGCCTTATCCAGATATGTCAGCATTCATCTATAGCGTGCTACGACTGCCAGCGTCAATCATTCATTGTAACCGCGTCTTGCTCGGTCAGTCAGAAGAAGTTTTCCTACAACATGATTATCATGTCGATAGATGGCACGCTGTGACGGCATCAGCACGCCGCCGTAAGTGGTTTTTTGATGGTACAGAGACGCTCGCGGTCTATGTTGCTAGCGTCAGCGATACAGATGATATTGTGCCCATTCTAGTTGCCTTTCAAATCGAATGGGACAAGATATACTACCTGCTGCGGTCCGAAGCAACCACACTGCAACTCCTAGAGACGCAAATGGATCGCACATCACCTGTTTTTGCGGAGATTAGCAAAGTTCTGCGCGAACGTCTGCATATCGCACCTGACGACTGGCATCGGCTAGAACTCATCTGGGGCGATCACTTGTGGGAAAACCTGCGCATCATCGGTCAGCATCGGAAGAGTTTCAGCTTGCGTATGCTTGGTGGTTCACATGTCGGCTATGTACGCGCCACGCGCCAGTGGTGGAGTCCGGTTAAGAACTTGCTTGACACGCTCGGTTTGCAAGACCGTCCCATCTACTTTGTCTCAAGCAACACGCATAGCCTCATCAACCTTGTTGGTGGCTCTATCCTCAACCGAGAGGAGGAGTTAACACAATACGCGCTGAGCGGGCAAGACCCCTATCTCGCTGACGAGTGTCGAAAAATTCAGCAAGGCGAGGTTCCTGGCAACTGGCAAAACTTCCTGTACTTTGCGGCCCGTGAATGGGTACGTACTCCTGCTGGTCAAAGAGCGTTTGTGAACCGCAGTCGTGAGGATCAGGAACGCGGCATTTGGCATGTGGGGGCGCGTCACGGCCTGGAAATTGACGCGCAAATCATCGACCTGGCGAAACTGCATCCTACAGAGATCGACCCCCGGTGTCGTATGCCGCACATGAATATGCTGGCACAAAGCAAAGCCATTATCCTCAATATCGACTATCCATTAGGTATGGCTGCCTACCGCATGATGCGAGAAATCATGGAAAACACGACACAGGTACGTGGCATCTACATTCTAGGTAAAGCCGCCACGCTCAATGGGAGCATTGGTGATGTCATGATCTCAAACGTCGTCATGGACGAGCACAGCCAGAACACCTTCTGGCTCGATAACTGCTTCCTGGTCCAGGATGTGCAGCCCTACCTGATTTATGGCTCGGTCCTTGATAACCAGAAAGCGGTATCCGCGAAGGGCACGTACTTGCAAAACCGTCAATACCTGGACTTCTATTATCATGCCAACTACACTGTTGTCGAAATGGAGAGCGGCCCTTACCTCAACGCTGTCTATGAGGACCAGTACCTGTTACGCTATCCCGTTGGTGAAAACATCAACTTCGCCCGTTTACCCTACGAACTAGGTATCCTGCACTATGCCTCGGACACGCCCTATACACGTGGCAAAAATCTTGGTGCAGGGAGTCTCTCCTACTTCGGTATGGACTCGACCTACGCCAGCACGGTCGCCATCATGCGCCGCATCTTCGAGAATGAAATCGATGCCGCACAACGCGCAAACAACGAAAAAAACGCACAAGAAGACGTGTCATTCGTGACGCAGCCTTCTGTAGGGGTCTAATTTCATTACACCACCCTATCAATATGATCAATTGCCACGAGGGTGTAATAGAATTAGACCCCTACGGGCGTTTCTTTCCCTAATCATTTGGGGAACCACTGTGTAGAAACACAAAAATGTGTTTTTACTCTTCCTTTTTATCCTTCATACCTACTATATTACGTAGGAGAGATACATTGGCTTCTATACACAAAGCAACCCAGCATTTGCATGTTCATTGTACATATCCGAAAGGGTAGGCAAGAAGGGGGAAGAGCACATGACAGACGTAGTATCATCGGAGGGCGTGTCTGAACAGTTCTGGCTCGATATACGGGGCATTAAGAGTCCAGGTGAAGGTATTTCGCTTTCAGAGTCGCAGGTGCAAGCTCTCCTACGCCCAATCGGTATAGAAGGGTCTGCGACGATCACAATCATTCATGAATACAACCATGTCTATCGTATCGAATGTGCGAACGAAACTCTCTTCCTGAAGCTATTTACGAAGAGTTGGTATGTAACACCTGAAGAAAGTTCTGCTAGTGTTGAGCATGAACGCAGTGCATGGAGCATCCTGGCATCTCACGGTATTGCAGCACCTGATGTGCTTATTGCCAATCAAGAGCATGACAATCTCCTCGGTATGCCGTTTATTTTGACCAGAAAAATACAGGGCGAAGCGTTAGACCTTCTTTTAAGGCAGGTACCACAACAAGAAATTTCTGCTCTCCTCTATACCGTAGGAAGCTATCTACGTAGCATGCACGCAATTCCATTTGCGTACCCCGGCTATCTCACTGGAGACGGACCAACACAATTTCCTAACGAGAACGAGTGGCAATTTGGTATCTGGACTGCGCAGCAATGCCAGGAAGAGATACGTGTTTGGATAGCGTCGATGCGCCCAACGCTCTCGGATGCAGTCGCGCAACGACTGGAACAACGTATAGCAACCATTGCGCAAGAACTTGCTCCCGAATATGAGCCACTGCATTTTGTGCATGGCGACTGTCATCTGGAACAGTTCTTCTTACAAAAGGACAACGACCAATGGCGAGTAAACGGCGTGGTTGATATGGAGGTAGCCTCGTCTGGAGCAAGTGCCGCCGACATCGTTTATGTCTGTCGTGAACTTGCACAAGCTTTGCCATCACAGACGCGCTGGTGGGAAAGTCTATTTGAGGGTTACGGGAGCATTCCCAATTTTGAGCGTTTCCGTCTACGTCTCTTGAATTGCTGGTACCCCTATGGTCCAGATATTTGGCCCGGCAGTGGCGATAATGGCTTTACTCATTTGCTCAACGCCACTAGCTGGGACGAACTGTTCTCTGATACACATCTTATTGTATAGCAAAGTCAGTCGGTAGGGGCAGCAATTCATTGCGCCCATACCGATACTGAGAGACTTTTATGAGAGTCTATTGACGCTCTCCTCGTTATCTTACGGCAAAAAATAAATAAAAGACAGGTATAGATGCTGGATGCCGTGGAACGGCATCCAGCATCTATACCTGTCTTTTATTTAAAATTCACCCTTCGTTTACAATGCCACGGTCTACAAGATAGCGCAAAAATTCTAAACGTTGTTGCGGTGTAGGGGCAGGTGTATCTTGAACTGCTGCATCAGGTTGCTGTACGGCTTGTATCTTCTCTTCTATGATAGGGGCAGGGAGAGAGCCACTATCGTCTACAGTAGGTTTCAACGCTGAAAACGAGCGTTCATCAGCCGTAGGCCGACCGCTCTCGGTAACGACATCTTCCTCTATTGGCTCAACAGCGACAGAGGTGATGCCAGGTTGTGCTGGCTGTGCATATGGCCCATCGACTGTTGTAAAAAACAGTGTCTCTTGTGAGGTCCCCTTGTTCAGGGTTCCAGGAGTTTGCGCGTAGTCGTCCTCTGAAACGGATTTCCAGGGCCACCACGCGAAAAGGCTTTGCAGCCAACGTTTGATCCCTTGCGTGATCATGTTGTCTCTTGCCCTCATTGTCATAGAGACGACCGTCATGGTCATCTTTTAGTTCCGCGCTACTAGGTGCAACATAGAATGGTTACAGAACGAATATTGAAGGAAACATAGAAATATAGTAGCATATGAATGGGAACTCGTCAAACATTCTCTTGCAAAATTTCGGCCTTCATGCAATAATCATCAAAAGGAATAGTATTTGGCCCAAATTTGTTTTTATGGCAAAAGACACAGGGCATGACCTCGTTGCTTTGTACCTTTTGCCTTTTTACGTCATGTCTAATTATCATGAAGTTCACAGTCGTTGTTACTAGAAACAAAACTTGAACGTGTACGTATTCAAAGTAATAACACACTACATGAGTAACTCTGTATGTATGAGTTGAGAAAAATATGAAAGAAAATAATATTCAGAAACCAATAGACCCTGATACGCATGTGGACGAGACTGATGTGCAATCGGATGAGACTGTCGTGCAATCGGACGAGCAACAAGATGCTCCCATTGAAACCTCTGATGCCGTTAATGAGTTAGCAACTGCCCTTGAGATTGCAGAAGAGAATATAGACTCTTCTTCTGATGAAGAAGAGGGATTCCGCCGACAGCGGTTTAGCTTTGAGGGGCCGGGCTTCATGGAGCAGGAGATACGTCGGCGTCGGCATGATGACGATGAAGATTTGAACATTCCTGATGTGTTGCCTATTCTACCTCTCAAAGACGTTGTTGTCTATCCATTCGCGGTACAGCCACTTGGTGTTGGGCAAGAACGCTCGATTCGGTTGATTGATGACGTGATGCGAGGCAATCGCCTCGTTGTGCTTGTAGCACAGAAATCGGCTGAAATGGATTCGGCGGGGCCAGAAGACATTTTTACAATTGGCACGGTCTCGCGCATTGGACGCATGTTCCGTATGCCTGATGGCACGATCCAGATTGCGGTGCAGGGACTTGAGCGCGTCGAAATCGGTGAGTTCACGCAAGAAAAACCCTATCTTATGGCACACATCACGTCCAAACCTGATGTGCAGGAAGAGGATAACGAGACGGAGGCCATCAAGCGCAACGTCATTAATTACTTCCAACGTCTCGTCGCACTCGTCCAGAATGTACCGGAAGGCGTCGCCGCCGCTACGCTCAACCTTGAAGAGGCGCGTCAGGTCGTCTATGTCATCGCCACTTTTGTGCAGATGGACCTTGAACTGCGTCAGAAGTTGCTCGAAATCGATTCTGTACGTGAGAAGATGCAGCAGTTAAGTGCTTTCCTCGCCCATGAATTGGAAATTCTCGAATTAGGCAAAAAGATACAGACCAGTGCCCAGGAAGAGATGGGCAAGATGCAGCGTGAGTATCTCTTACGTGAGCAACTCAAGGCTATTCAGCGTGAACTGGGCGAAGAGAGCGAAGAGCAGGCAACCGCTAACGAATTGCGTGACAAAATCGACCAGGCCAAAATGCCAGAAGAAGCTCTCAAAGAGGCCAATCGAGAACTGTCACGTCTTGAGAAGTTACCAACGGTTTCGCCCGAATACAGTATCATCCGTACCTACCTGGAATTGCTTGTCAGCTTGCCGTGGAGCAAGTCTACAGGCGAAAAAATTGATGTGCCTCATGCGCGTCAGATACTTGACCAGGACCACTATGGCCTGGAAAAAATCAAGGACCGCATTCTTGAATATCTTGCGGTACGTCGATTGAAGGAAGACCGTAAGGCCGAACAGGTTGAGCGCAGCAAAGAGACTTCGACAATTGAAGATGGTATCGAGACCGAGGATATACGTCCAACGGAACCGCTTCATTCACAAGAGGCGGTTCGTCAGATTAACCGCGAACCAATTCTATGTTTTGTTGGCCCTCCTGGAGTTGGTAAAACATCATTAGGTCAGTCAATCGCGCGCGCACTTGGACGCAAGTTTGCCCGTATGTCGCTTGGTGGTATTCGTGATGAGGCCGAGATACGTGGACATCGCCGCACCTATATCGGTGCCATGCCTGGTCGCATTATTCAGACACTGCGTCGGGTCGAGTCCAACGATCCCGTAATTATGCTGGACGAGGTAGATAAAGTCGGTGCTGATTGGCGTGGTGATCCCTCCTCAGCCTTGCTTGAGGTGCTAGACCCAGAACAAAACTACAACTTCCGCGATAACTATCTGGACCTGGCATTTGACCTGTCCAAAGTGATGTTTATAGCAACAGCGAACTCGTTAGAGCCAATACCAGCACCGTTGCGTGACCGTATGGAAATCCTGGAACTATCGGGTTATACGGAAGTGCAGAAGGTTCATATTGCCCGCAACTACCTGTTGCCAAAACAGCTTGAGGCGAATGGTCTGAACAAGGACGAACTCATTGTCGGTGACGACACATTAGGCCGTATCGCACGTGACTACACACGTGAAGCAGGTGTACGTAATCTCGAACGCGAGGTTGGATCGCTTTCCCGTAAGGTTGCGAAGCAAATCGCGGAGGGCAAAAAGACTCCTATTGCTGTCGCACCGGATCAACTCGCGGACTATCTAGGTCGTCAGCGTTTCTTTGAAGAGGCTGCCGAGCGCATAGACCGTCCTGGCATCGCTACTGGTCTCGTATGGACACCAGTTGGTGGCGAAATCATCTTCATCGAAGCGGCGGCTATGCATGGCAAAGATGGTCATCTCACGCTCACTGGACAACTCGGTGATGTGATGAAAGAGTCGGCAACGGCTGCCTTGAGCTATGTGCGCTCCAACACTGAAGCGCTTGGTCTGCCATCGAACATCTTTGAGAACCAGAATATCCACATTCACGTTCCAGCAGGCTCCATTCCAAAGGATGGACCATCCGCAGGCGTGACGATGGCAACGGTCCTAGTCTCGCTCGCAAGTGGACGCAAGGTGCGCTCTGATGTTGCCATGACTGGCGAGATTACGCTTCGTGGCAAGGTTATGCCTATTGGTGGTATCAAAGAGAAAGTGCTTGCGGCCTATCGCTCTGGCATTCGCACTGTCATTCTTCCAAAAAAGAATGAGCAGGACTTGTTAGAAGATTTACCGAAAGAGCTACGTGAGCAAATGACTTTCGTGTATGCTACTGATGTGCGCGATGTGCTCAATGCAGCCCTCGAACCTTCAACCGTCAAAGGCGAGAAGGCTGCCGAAGAAAACGTCACCCGTCCCAAACGGCGCAAAGGTGAGAAAGCCGCAGCGAAAGCATAGCTAATAGGTAATAAAATAGTTGTCCGATGGTAGACGCATAGCGTCTACCATCGGACAACTATTTTATTACCAGCGTAAGCGTTCTTTCAAGCTGACAAAGCGTGGATTGCCAATGACAAGATGGTCGAGTAGTTCGATGTCGAGCAAGCGGCCCGCCTCCACAAGCTGATGCGTTACTTCCATGTCCTCTGGTGAGGGTGTAGGATCGCCGCTTGGATGGTTATGTGCAACAATGACGCTGGGACAATTACGGATGACTGCCGCGCGGAACACTTCTGCTGCACGCAATACAGAACTATTCACGGTTCCTTTATAACGTGCAATGTTTTCTACAACATTATTTTTCGTGTCGAGAATCAAAATGCGCATCTCTTCATGCGGTAAATACATCATGTCCATACGTATCAGATTCGCTGCATCGTCAGCCGACTTAATCTGATATTTCTCGTCGGACGAAACACGGCCCAATCGCTTGCCGATTTCTAGTGCTGCCAGCAATTGCGCTATTTTCGCCTCACCCAGCCCATGTTCGTTTGTAAGTTCGCCAAAGCTCACACGAGCCAGCCCTTTGAGTCCTCCATACTTTATGAGCAGTCTTTGCGCCAGTTCGAGCACGTTATCGCGCTGTGTGCCTGTGCGTAAGATAATTGCAAGCAACTCATGCTGCGAAAGACTTTCTGGACCTTCGTTGCGTAGGCGTTCGCGTGGTCGTTCATCAGGCGGTAGATCATGTACTGTTGCATGATACTCAGCGCGTCGTGGAGGGAGTTTCTCGGCCGTTTTTTCGAGTGAAGAGGGGACCGTCGTGGTGAGTGCGGTAATTGTAGTAGCCATACTATAGCCAATCTCCTTCGATGCCGTTTCTGCGGCTTAATGGAATTGACAATACAGTAAATCTACTGAAAATGCAATACTTTAAGCAAAGTTGTCATAAAATAAATCGTTCTTTACCCAAAAATTGGTAAAACATCTACACTGATGTATAGAATGCAGCGTTGCGTCTTTGTCAAGAGGAGATAGATGACATGCTACTTATTAGCGTTCATAATACAGGATGCGTCCACAGTTGGTGCATGTCTGTAGATCACTGCTAACACGCACATGCTGCAACTCGCTCGGCGTCAAAATCACTCGGCACCATTGACATGAGCCTTGCTCTACTTTAGAAACCGCTCGGCCCTGCTTTGCTTTACGCATAATATCGTAGCGTTGTAGCAAGTCAGGTGCGATAGTTGCAGCCAACTGGGTGCGTTTCTCCAGCGTCTCTTGCTGACGCGCTTCCAACTGCTCACGACGCCCAACCAGTACCGCGCTCTCTCTTTGCCAATCCTCCTCCACTTTTTGTAATTCGCGTAAACTGCTCTGGACCGTCTCTTGCAACGCTTCAGTCGTGTCCATGACTTCTAGCACCACTTCTTCCTGGCGATGGTGTTGTGCTCGCAAGCGTTGTACCTCTTGTTGTAATGAATTGAGGTCCTTTGAATTGACGCCAGTACCACTGTAGAGTCGTTGCTCTTGTGTTCCCAAGCGACGACTAATATCCTCAAGCGACCACTCAGCCTCTTTTTGCGCTTGCTCACCGGTATGAAGTTGTTGCTGTGCCAGTGTATAAGCTGCCTGAGCTTTGTGTAACGTGCTGTTCCCTTGTAGTGTCTGTATCACGCTTTGTTTCTCCGCCGTTAAGCGGTCAAGTTCGAGATCAATCTGCTGCAAGTGGAAGAGGGTAGATGTTACCTGTACTGTGCTCATACGTAGCGAAATCCTCCTATTTGTATCATATGCATGTGTAATATTGGACTACTATTGTACTGCTTACGTGACATAACTGCAAGTAGGGCTATAATTGGGTCTCCATCCTTCGGAGGGAAATTGATGAATATGCAGGGAGACCGCAAGGGTCTCCCCTACATGTCGGTCATCCGTGAACGTGTAGGGGAGACCCGAACCGCATTCGGGGAATGATAAAGGTAGCGGTCTCCCTGTTTTCCCCTAATGGATAGAGACCTCCATAATTCATTATGACCCCTACACCTTGGTTCTTTTGTTCTTCCGCGTGGTCTCTCTGTCCCTATTAGAGTAAACTTTGAACACTCCTTGATGCTTTCTTGAATGTACACGAGTAGACTCAGCGTACAACCAGATACGTATGCTGGCTTGCTAAAAAGGGATCGCTATAATAAATGGCGAAAGAATCCCCCAAACAGGAGATAAAGGATATGAAACGAGGTAACACTCGTCTCGTACGATGCTCTAGTGTACTCATGCTCTGTCTACTCGGCATGACAACACTCGCTGCTTGTACATCGGGAAGTGCTACTCCACAGGCTAGCAATAGTGCTAGTATTCACAAAATTCAACATGTAGTTGTCATTATGCAAGAGAATCGTTCATTTGATTCGTACTTTGGCACCTATCCGGGTGCTGATGGTATTCCGATGCAAAACGGAGTTCCTACTGTATGTGTCAATGATCCGCAGACCGGACAATGTGTTAAACCCTACCACGATGCCAACAATGTCAATGGTGGAGGTCCACACAACGAAGCTGCCGCAAGTGCAGATATCAATAGTGGCAAGATGGATGGCTTTATCGCTCAAGCAGAAAAAGGCAAGAAAGGGTGTGTTGATCCAACAAATCCCAACTGTACCAATGCAAAAACGCCTGATGTGATGGGCTATCATGATGCACGTGAAATTCCTAACTATTGGGCCTATGCGAAGAACTTTGTGTTACAGGATCACATGTTTGAGCCGAACGCTTCGTGGAGTTTGCCTGCACATCTGTTCATGGTTTCGGCGTGGTCCGCGAAATGTACAAAGCAAGGTGATCCCGCGAGTTGTACCAATGCTTTGGATGGTGCAAGTGGTGCTGCTGGCGTAAAGAAAAACGACTATGCTTGGACCGACCTGACCTACCTGCTCTATAAAAATAAGGTAAGTTGGGCATACTATCTCGATCAAGGGACCGAGCCAGATTGTGAAGACGATCAAATGACGTGTGTGCAGCATACACAGAAGGTGAAAGTTCCCGGTATCTGGAATCCTCTGCCGCAGTTCGATACTGTGAAGAATGATGGACAACTTTCCAATATTCAAGATATCTCGAATTTTGCGACCTCTGCTAAGCAAGGAAAACTTCCTGCCGTCTCATGGGTTGTTCCAAATGGAAAAGATAGTGAGCATCCACCCGCACTTATCAGTACGGGTCAGACATATGTAACTTCACTTATCAATTCGATTATGCAAGGCCCCGACTGGAACAGTACCGCCATTTTTCTTTCTTGGGATGACTGGGGTGGTTTTTATGACCATGTGACTCCTCCAAGCGTAGATGAAAATGGCTACGGTTTACGCGTGCCAGGATTGGTTATCAGCCCGTATGCGAAGCAAGGCATGATTGACCATCAAACACTCAGCTTTGATGCGTACCTCAAGTTCATCGAAGACGACTTCCTGAATGGTTCACGCATCGACCCTAAGACGGATGGTCGCCCTGATCCGCGTCCTACAGTACGAGAAAATGTGTCGATTCTGGGCAATCTCGTGAACGATTTCGACTTTAATCAATCGCCACGACAACCAGTGACACTACCGCTCAATCCTACACCAGGAGCCGCTTCTACGCCATAATGATGCGATTTGAAAAAATAATGGGGATACGTCAATTGTAGGGGTCTAATTCTATTACACCCTTTTGGCGATGCTTCCCAATGTTCTCTAACAATGTATATTGCCAAAAGGGTGTAATAGAATTAGACCCCTACAGATGCTATATGTACTGCCTAATTCGGATATAATAGGGATATTATACGATGGAGGCAACAGTATGGCAGAGCAAGAACCAACGCTTGATCCTGCGTTTCGTCCGGTAACGAAGGCAGAACGGCGAGGACTCTGGTTAAAAGAATATGGCGAACAAGACATCGCGCTTCAAACGTGGGTACGGCTCGTAGAGCAACAACAGGTTGAAATAAAGGTCATGTTTCAAATGCATGGCTTGCTCGTCTTCGGGACGCTCATCAGTACAGCGACGTATGCGCAATTCTATATTGATATGTATGAACAGATGTATCGACAGGAGGAGCCAGAAACAGCAGATGTATTCCGCGAATACTATACGGCACTCATTCCTCCCATAGATCAGCCAGAGATAGGGCCAGAGGGACTTCCCTTTGTGTTTCGCTATGTCCATTTACGTGATACGACAATTACAAGTGCAGGTCACAAAAGTAAGGTTCCCTACTGGCGTGGAAAACTAAGCGAGGTCGATGCTTTTGTCGTGGGGGCAAGCGCGGGAGAGTAATAACAACACGTACATGTGCACGTTCGCCGAGGCGAACGTGCACATGTACGTGTTGTTGTTTAAAACTATGCGTTGATCTGCACCATTGTACCAATAGGTGCCCATTGATAGAGCCAGGATGCAGCGGTGATAGGCATTGCTACACAGCCATGTGAACCTTCTTGCCAGCCGTCAACCGGGTCATAATGCCACGTATTTGTGCCTGGGCCATAGACGGAATGCCAATAGGAGTCGTGCAGGAAGAAGCCACCACCTCTCCATTCCAACGCATAATTGATATGTGTGGGAGCATACCAGTATGGTGAGCCAGGAGGAAACGGCGAATAAAAGGTCGTGGGGCTTAACTTCGTGAAAACGTGATACGTTCCTGTTGGAGTTGCTAACGCGGGTCGTCCAGTCATAACAGCGGTGTTGTAGACTTGTTTCCCATCCTGATAGGCATGAAGCCATTGGTGTGACAAACTGACAACAATCACTTTTCCACCTGTAGCAGGAGCACTATTGTCGCCGTTATCAGTGGTGATTACTACCAACCCGCCGAACACATAAAGGGGAGCGGCACCAGAGCTTGACACGCGATACCACGTATTATTGTCGTTTATAGCCTGTCCAGTAACCGAGCTATAAACGGTGAGATGCTTGTTTGCCGGGTAGACGGTAACAAGCGTACTCGTCATATTTGGGGCTGAGCGTACGTTCGCTGTACCCGTTGTATATCCTGATTGAGTAACGGCAGTAGCAGAGGCATTGTTCTTCTGCGATGTATGTGTAGCAGCAAATGAAGTAGGACTCTTACCGAAGACCAGGAAAAGTGCCATGAGTAAAGCAAAAGCGATAGCATAGTAAGTTTTCTTAGAGGTAATATGCATAGATGGAGTTCCCCTTTACAATAGAATAGTGTCTTTCAATTGAGTATAACCAATTCTACCAAGAGAAACAAGGAATTATTTCACCTTTTGAGGTACATATACATCACCAAAAAGAAGTATGTCAAAAAATAGGGAGACTGTGTGGGTCTCCCTGTTCTCCTCGGAATCATTAAAAGTTGTTTTCAGGGCATCCCCTTGTGGGTGCCCTTATTCTCCCACAAAACAGAAGTTAGAACAATGAGAGCTGTTCTGGCGGCTCCTCTTTCTTTACTTTCTCGGTCATAGGTTGTGCCTCAGTAGCTACACGTTCGGCTTCTTCGATAATTCGAGGAATTTTTCTGAAGTCCTCACGAATAACGTCCTTCAGGCTCGCTTGATGCAGGCCAGCCGCAGGGTGATACATCGCAATACACACGCGACCATCCACCTTGCGAGCGCGACCATGTACAGAACTGATTTTCTCGTTGCCAAAGAACTTTGTCATTGAGTAGCGGCCTAATGTAACAATAACCTGTGGCTGAATAGCTTCTATCTGTCGATCAAGATAGTTATCGCACGCTTTGATTTCTTCTGGTAGTGGGTCACGGTTGTTTGGTGGGCGGCACTTCACCACGTTCGTAATAAATACATCGGCACGTCTCAATGAAATACTGCTGAGCAATTCATCAAGAAATTGTCCCGCTGGTCCAACAAATGGACGACCTTGCTTATCTTCATGGAAGCCTGGGCCTTCACCAATAAAGAGTATTTTGGCACTGGCTATGCCCTCGCCAGGTACTGCTTTGGTACGCCCTTTACAGAGATTACATTTGGAGCAGGTAGAGACTTCTACGGCAACCTCTTGTAGTATCTCCTCTGACGACATCGCCATCGTATCCTCTTCTTTACAATGCAGTACACATTCATCTTCATATGTCGCTTGCCGCCTTCGGCGGCAAGCGACATATGAAGATGAATGTGTACCACGGATTATTCTTACCAGCGACGCTCTGGTGGGCGTTGATTGTAGCCGCCACCGTCACGGCGTGGACCACCGGAGTCTCGGTTATTGCCACCTGGACCCATTGGTCGGCGTTGTCCAAAACCACCACCGCTACTGCGGTCGTTGTTGTAGCCACCGCCACTGTTACGGTCATTATTATAACCACCACGGTTGCCACCGCGATCTCCATAGCCACCACGGTTAGGTGGACCACCATCACGATCACGGTTGCCACCGCGATCCCCATAGCCGCCACGATCACCGTAACCACCACGGTTAGGTGGGCCGCCACGATTTGGACCACCACGACTTGGGCCGCGCTCACTCTCTAACTCTGCCTGTGAGGGCATTTCACCACTCAAGGCCGCACGCCGCGAGAGGTTAACGCGTCCCTGACCATCGACCTCAATTACCATCACGGTGATTTCGTCCCCAACCGATACTACATCCTCTGGGCGCATCACCTGATAATCGGCTAACTGTGAGGTGCGTACGAGTCCTTCTTTACCTGGAAGAATTTCGACGAAGCAACCGAAATCTACAAGACGACGCACCGTCCCTGTGTAGATACGACCAACCTCGACTTCTTCGGTGAGACCACGTACCGCGTCCATTGCAATCTGCATTGCTTCACCGGAAGTCGCGGAAATGTTGACCGAACCATCATCCTCAATGTCGATCTTCGCGCCGCTCTCCTCTTGAATCTTGCGAATCATCTTACCGCCTGGTCCGATGACTGCACCGATCTTATCAGGATTGATCTTGAGCGTCTGAATACGTGGCGCATACCCTGACAACTCCTCACGAGGAGCATCAATCGCGTCAAGCATCTTTTCCATGATGAACATACGGCCTTCATGGGCCTGCTCAAGAGCCTTCGCCATGATCTCGTAGGTGATGCCCTTGACTTTAATATCCATCTGTAAAGCGGTTATGCCATCAGCAGTACCTGCGACCTTGAAATCCATGTCGCCCAGCGCATCTTCAATGCCTTGAATATCGCTCAATATTGCCCACTTGCCAGCACGTTCGCCCTCGCCTGTCACCAGACCCATTGCGACACCTGAGACAGGAGCTTGAATAGGTACACCTGCGTCCATTAGTGCGAGTGTTGTGCCACACACGGACCCCATCGAACTGGAACCATTTGATGAGAGGATATCTGAAACAGCACGAATGGTGTAAGGGAATTCGCTTTGGGCAGGAATAACTGCCGCAATAGCACGTTCCGCAAGGGCACCGTGTCCAATTTCACGGCGACCAGGACCACGCATCGGTTTGCTCTCACCCGTTGAATATGGAGGGAAATTATAGTGGTGCATGAAGCGTTTGTTGCCACCAAAGCCGAGGCCATCCAGTATTTGCTCGTCGCCGGGGGAGCCGAGTGTGACGACGCTCAATACCTGTGTCTGACCGCGTGTGAAGATTGCTGAGCCATGTGTACGTGGCAAAAGGCCAACTTCACATGAGATAGGACGAATCGTTTTCAGATCGCGTCCATCTGGGCGTATGCCGTTGTCTAAGATGTTATTACGGACATAGGACTTCAACTCTTTTTCGTAGAATGTGATGATGTCCTTCAAGCGGTCGGGATACTGCGTTCCCAACTCTGCAATCAATGCATCCTGTACTGCGTTTAACGCGGTTGAGCGTGATGCCTTATCACGCGTTGTTAATGCCTCTTCAAAGCGTGGGTGCACAAATGCGGACACCTTGCTACGCAAGTCTTCGTCAACGGGTGCGGATGTGAAAGGACGCTTTGTCACATTGACTTCTTGTGCTAATTTCTCTTGCAACTTGACAATATCTTGAATGGCTTCATGTCCAAAGCGCACTGCCTCAAGCATCACGTCTTCTGGCAGTTCTTTAGCACCTGCTTCAACCATCATGACAGCATCTGATGTGCCAGCGATAGCAAGATCGAGTCTACTGTTCGCGGCTTGTGATTCAACGGGGTTGATGACCAATTTGTCGTCGATATAGCCAACACGGACGGCACCAACGGGACCAGAGAAAGGAATGTCAGACACGCTCAATGCGGCTGATGCTCCGACGATGCTCAGGATATCAGGATCATTTTCTTCGTCTACAGAGAGAACGGTGATAACAACCTGTACATCATTTCGATATCCTTTGGGGAAGAGAGGACGGAGAGGACGGTCAGTGAGGCGAGCGGCGAGGATAGCGTGTTCACTTGCTCGGCCTTCACGTTTGATAAAGCCACCAGGAATTTTTCCTGCGGCATACATGCGCTCTTCTACATCAACGGTTAATGGGAAAAAGTCTATGCCCTCACGAGGCTCGTTACTACCAACGACGGTTGCCAGGATGACGGTTTCGCCATAGCGCACTAACACCGCGCCACTGGCCTGCTCTGCTACTCGTCCGGTCTCAATGCTCATTAACCGACCGCCGACGATAGCCTCTTGACGATGAATCATATTTCCTCCGACTATTTGGCACCTCAAACATATTGTATTTCGTCTCTGCCCAGCGTGTTCTCTTTTCCACTTTCCACAAACACTGGGGAAACAGTTTCTGTTATAACTCCACGGTACCGCATTCCTACTATACAACTCTTGTCTAGTTTCGCCAAGCGGTCAGCATACTCTTTGTGACGCGGCTCTGGCTTCTTTTAGTTGCAGTGGTACGGCTTTATTTGTTCAACATTTCATAGATGTGGGGGTTTCTCGGTATACTATCTATCGTTAGCGTTGGTCTTCCGTCTCTTTTCAACACAATACTATAGGGGAAAACGCGGGAGCAGCGGTTCGGCGCGGCGCATGCCATAGCTTTTTGTGTAAGCGTTTAGTGCGCCGACCGCATCAACCCTGAGATTAGTGGCGCAAACCGAGCTTTGCAATCAATGCGCGATAGCGGTCTGGGCTTTTCTTACTGAGATAGGAAAGCAAACGTCGGCGTTGACCAACCATCATAAGTAGTCCGCGACGTGAGTGGAGATCATGCTTATGCACCTTCAAGTGCTCTGTCATCTGATTGATGCGCCGTGTTAGGATAGAAATCTGCACCTCTGGCGAACCGGTATCAGTCTCGTGTACACGAGAACCCTCGATAATTTCTGTTTTTTCTTCTAAACTTAATGCCACGCTCTTAAATCACCTCCTGTGTACAGGATAGGAAAGACAACAATCTAACTTCTGCATTATAGCATGAATGCCCTGTAGACGCAATTCATCTGAAGGATTAGATCATAAAAATACGTGGGGTGGGTTAGTCCACCCCACGTATTTTTATTACTTAACTTGTACCTTTGCGCCGACCTCTTCCAACTTCTTAGCAATGGAATCGGCCTCTTCTCTGGAAACAGCTTCCTTGACAGCCTTTGGTGCCTCGTCAACAACGGCCTTTGCCTCTTTCAAGCCAAGTCCGGTCAACTCACGCACAACCTTGATGACGTTGATCTTGTTAGGGCCAACATCGGTCAAGACGGCATCAAATTCGGTCTGCTCTTCAACTGGTGCCGCTGTCTCTGTTGCAGCGGCGGCTGGGCCTGCAGCTGGACCTGCGGCGACGGCTGCAGCAGCACTCACGCCCCACTTCTCTTGCAGAGTCTTGCTCAGCTCCACGAGTTCGAGGACATTCAACTTCTCGATATCAGCAATGATAGTTTCTACAGACATGTTCTTTCTCCTTTTATGATTTCTTACTCGGCGGCAGTGCCACCGTTTAATTGATCTGCATGTGCTTGTAGCACATAACAGAGATCGCGCAATGGGGCAGTCACTAAACCATAGGTTGTGGCGAGCGGTCCTTGAATAATGCCGAAGACATTAGCCTTGGACTGTTGTTTGCCTCCTGGTAGCTTGCCCAGGTTATCTACTTGCTCGGCGGTCAGTGAGCGACCACCTAGGATACCCGACTTGAGTACAAGGACTCTCGATGTGCGAATATAATCAGATACAACCTTTGCTGCATTCACTTCGTCATCAAAACCCCATGCAACAGCTGTCTGACCGTTGAAGATGTTGTTGTCAACGCCTGTCATGTTGTTACGCTCGGCGGCGATACGTAGAAACGTATTTTTCGCAACCTGGAATTCCAACTTGGCATCACGCATCTTGCTGCGTAACTCGTTCATATCCTTCACGTTGAGACCCTGTGTTTGCACTAGAATCGCAACGGTAGCGCGTCCAAGCTTCTCTGTTAATTCGTCAATCTTCTCTTGCTTCTCTTTTGTTGGCACGAATGTTCCTCCTTTCCCAGAATATATACAAAAAAACCTTCGGTTCTTCATATAACCGAAGGCGAGCGAGTATGCTATTGAATGACACGCGACAGTTCTTTCCTCATCATTGTATGAGTGTCAGAAATGTCCTACGTCTGCACGTAAATAGTCTACTTCCTCGGCAAGCTGAGCATAATCACTTCGATGCAGATGTGCATACTTGCTGTCTTCGGTTGACTGGATTTCCGCTATTATACATGGTTTCTCTGAGGAATGCAATCCTTTTTAAAAAGTGGGTAGTAACTGTAGGGGCAATAATTCATTACGCCCTCGTCGGCATTGGTCAATGCCGACGAGGGCGCAATGAATTATTGCCCCTACAGTTTGTATTCTGTTACGGTTTCAATGCTGTTGCGGTAGCGACATCCAAGCGAACACTGGGTGACATGGTGGACGAGAGCACAACACTCTTCACATATGTTCCCTTCGCGCCCGATGGCTTGGCACGCATCACTGAATCAATGATGGAGGAGATGTTTGTCATCAGAGCATCATCGCTGAAGGAGAGTTTGCCCGCAGGAATGTGCAGTAGGGCCGTTTTATCAACCTTGAATTCGACACGGCCTGCCTTGACTTCTCGAATGGTTTTAGCGAGGTCAAAAGTGATCGTACCTGCCTTTGGGCTAGGCATCAAGCCTCGTGGTCCCAATTTCTTACCGAGACGACCGACTTTACCCATCACATCTGGTGTGGCGATGGCGACATCAAAACCTGTCCAGTCGGCCTCGATCTGCTTGATAATGTCATCAAGCCCAACAAAGTCCGCGCCAGCACTTTCGGCTTCCGCGACCTTTTCACCCTGTGCGAAGACCAGCACCTTGACTTCTTTTCCGGTTCCGGCTGGCAACATAGCGACACCACGTACCATCTGGTCTGCGTGACGTGGATCTACACCGAGCTTCATGTGTATTTCAATGGTCGGGTCGAACTTGACGTAGTTGACCTTCTTGAGAAGTTCAACCGCTTCGCGTGGCTCGTACAGCTTTGTGCTGTCTATAAGCTTCTCAGCTTCGTTATACTTTTTTCCATGTTTAACTGTCATATTTTTCAAAGCCCTCCTTGAGGCTAAACAACCGCAGTAACTTTCGGGCGCGACTACTCGATAGTGATACCCATGCTTCGTGCAGTACCTGCAACCATACCCTCGGCACCCTCAATATTAATCGCGTTGAGGTCCTTCATCTTAAGTTCAGCGATTTCACGCAACTTGGCACGATTGATTGAACCAATCTTTGTCTTATTTGGTGTCGCGGAACCCTTCTCGACGTTCACTGCCTTCTTCAGAAGATCAGGGACAGGCGGTGTTTTGGTGATAAAGGTGAACGAGCGGTCTTCATAAATGGTGATTTCGGCAGGAATAATCATTCCCGCTTGATCGGCGGTACGCGCGTTGTACTCCTTACAGAACATCATGATATTGACGCCCTGTGGTCCAAGCGCGGTACCAATTGGGGGTGCTGGGTTAGCCTTCCCCGCCGGAATCTGTAGACGAACTACAGCTTTGATACGCTTTGCCATGTTCTTTCAAAACTCCTAAAAATCTTCTAAATCTTCTCAACCTGGAGGAAGTCGAGTACCACTGGTGTCTCTCGACCGAAGAAGGAGACCAGAACAGTGACCTTATTCTTATCCATGTTGATTTCGCTAACAGTACCAATAAATTCGGTGAATGGGCCGTCGATGACACGTACGCTCTGGCCTTTTGTGAAACTGATTTTCGCCTTTGGCTTCTCAGTTTCTTGTGTGACCTGTTTCAGAATCGTCTTCATCTCATGCTCTTGCAGAGGAATAGGACGGGTGCCAGAGCCAACAAAGCTTGTGACGCCTGGTGTGTTACGCACAACATACCACGCTTCATCACTCATCACCATCTCTACCAATACATAGCCTGGAAACGTCTTGCGCTGTACAGTACGCCGTTGCCCTTGCTTAATCTCGACCTCTTCTTCCATTGGCACCACGATGCGGAAGATTTTGTTGCGCATGTCCATTGACGTGATGCGAGCCTCAAGGTGGGTCCTTACCTTGTTTTCATAGCCAGAGTATGTATGAATAGCGTACCATGCACGCTCGATTCCCTCTGGGTTTGTTGTAGATGGATGTACAATTGGACTCGCCTGTTCCGCTTGCCCATCCTCTTTCGTATGTTCAGTTACCACGGCGTTTTCCCTCATGATGTTTCTGGCGACAAAAACACGTGCTGAAATGCAATCGCGTATTTTATCTACCTGATGTACGCGTTACTTACCCGCCGCTAATGAGTAGGAAGAGATGATATAACCCAAAGTCTACGAGAGCTAATGCTGCACCAATTATTCCAGAGAGCACAATAACGATGAGCGTCATATTGCGTGCTTCCTCGAATGTGGGCCATGTCACCTTATGACGGAGTTCATAGTAGGCGTCAAACACAAAACGACCAACACGGCTATTGCGGAAACGCAGAAACCATGCTGGTTCTCTACTATCACGTCGTGCTTGCACTACACGGTCTTTTTTCGGTTCGCTTCGTAGTGCTATTGTGCTAGTCTTGACAGACGGTTTAGCTTCTACTTTCGTCTGCTCCTTGACATTTTTGCGTTCATCACGAGCCATCGCACTAATGCTTTTAACTGACGAGGTATTCTCTACTTTCGTCTGCTCCTTGACATTTTTGCGTTCGTCACGAGCCATCGCACCAATACTTTTGACCGACGAAGTACTTTCTACTTTCGTCTGCTCTTTCGCATTCTTTACTTCATCACGAGCCATCGCACTGATGCTCTTAACGGGCTGATCCTTTTCGCTTGTCTTGAGGTTTGCCCGCGTTGCGGCTTGTGAACCTGGACGACTCGTATTTTTTTTCTTGTCAGCCATTTTGTTTGCCACGTTCGACCTTTCTGGACCAGTAATCAGCAGCGATTGTGTACCCTATACGCACGTGTACCTAACGCTCTACTTGGTTTCGCGGTGAGGGGCATGAACCCGACAAGTATTACAAAACTTCTTAAATTCGAGACGCTCTGGATTATTCTTTTTGTTTTTGGATGTGGTGTAGTTACGACTCTTACACGTTGTGCAAGCCAGTGTAACCACGATGCGATTCTCTTTGCCTTTGCTTGCCATATCTTCCTCCATTCAGGTTCTGGCTTGCCACGCCATCTATATAGTAATTATAACAATAAGCCTCAATACATTCATCCGGCTATAGCATATTGTATGAATGTATATGTTACCAAATATTTACTACCGAATCAACCTTATTGTTGCAGAATTGTAGGGACCGATGCATTGCGTCCTGTGGGTGGAGTGGTGGGGCAGCGTATCGGCGACGATTCTTTATCACCAACTGTGTCCCCCAAGCCCCACTCAGGACGCGATACATCGGTCCCTACAGGAAACAGCAATGGGCGCAACATGCATTGCGCCCACGCGAACGTGCAATTCTAGCTTTCGATTTTGGTACAGATACCTGCACCCACGGTACGCCCACCCTCACGAA
>CAXUHF010000073.1:0-2908 GCA_964250765.1 uncultured Ktedonobacteraceae bacterium
GGGTGTGCTAAAGCAGACCCAATCCATCCTCAATTGGTATTACTACCTTCATTAGTTCATCTGGATTATCGTGTCCTCCTAGCGACCAACAACCGACAAGGACGTGATACATCGCAATACTGTTCAAATAAGCACAAAGGTGTCGGCAGTGGGACCCACGGACGCCCCTTATGGGCGTCCGTCGTGTCTTTCTGTAGCATGCTTTTTGTTTGAATTGTATTGTGATACATCGGTCCTTATATTCGTCACTATACGGTTGGTAAATCTCTTCTATTGAAAATTAATAGCCCTACAACGCCACAGACAAGGCCAGCCCCAACCAATACCCACGGATACCAGCGTGTGAAGTCGTGCTGCAATAAAGCTTGTATCGCGGGTGTATAGTAGAATGGCTCGATTTTGAGCAACCAACTGAATTTGTCCGAGAGCGCACCTAGAATGTTCATCGAGTACGCTAGGAAGATGATACCAACACCTGTGAAACCAGCCGTTCGGCTAGCATTGAGAAATGAACCAAACAGCATACCCATACCGGCAGCAAAGAATAGAAAGGCAAACTGTAAGGCTTGCGTGATTGTGAGCCACTGCCAATTGATATCGGTATTCTTGACAAAAAGCGTGCTTAACCAGACCGCGAGTATTGTTAAAAGGCTGAGAATAACACCTCCGACGATAGCACTTCCCCACAATTCAAGGTAGTAGCGCGTGCGACTGAGAGGACGCGAGAGGGCAAGGTCGAGCGTTCCATTCTCAATGGTAAGAGGAAGGGCGGCACCAGCGATATAGGCAACAACACCGCCGAAAAGCAGACCGTAAAATGCACCATAGAGTTCTATACCTAGAAATCCTGTAAAGCCCGATATATGGTTTAGCTTGACACCTGTTCCGACTACCCCCTGTATCGTGCTCGATGTAAGATAGGCACTGAAAAGATTGAGCGACGAAATTGTAGGATAAAGAATGCCAACGAAAAATGCGATTAGCATGGCGTAAAAGCCGCCAGCAGCAAGCGGAGTCTTTGCAGCTGTGAGTGCAGCGGCTAATACGGGCAAGCCACGCACCCGTTTCTGAGGTACAGGTATGTTTTTTGCAAGCGTTGCCATGACCTACTCCTTTACACTTTGCAGCGTTGACGCAGGAACTGAATGTTGTGCTGGCACATCTTCATAGAATTTCAGGAAGACCTCTTCGAGTGGTGCCTCTTCCACTTGTAGGCGCAGAACTTCATGACGGCTCAGAGCTTTGATCAATGGGTCCATTGTGCCGCTCATCGTCATATGATAGATGCCTTTGCTTACCATTACATCGCTCACCCCTGGTACATGTGCCATCTCATCGGGGGCGACAGAAGCGTTATCCTCAAATTCAACGGTAATACGCTGTCCTGCTTTTTCGCGAAGTGCCTCGACCTCTTCCACCGTCACGAGTTCGCCTTTGCGAATTACCGCGACACGCTCACATACCTTTTCAACATCGCTCATAATATGCGAACTCATGAAGACCGTTTTACCACGTGCCTGTTCCTCTAACAAAAACTCGTTGAAGGTCTTTTGTAGAAGTGGATCAAGGCCAGAGGTTGGCTCGTCGAGAATCAGCACATCAGGATCGCACATGAATGCCAGTACAATACCAATTTTCTGACGCATACCTTTAGAATAGCCCTTTAAGGGTCGCTTCATCTCGACATCGAAGCGTGTCACAAGGTCTTTCAGCAAGACAGGTTGCAAGCCTTGTATCTGTGAAAAGTAGTCGATAATCTGCTTACCTGTCATATCTCCAGGCAAGCGAACATCTCCTGGTAGATAGCCAATACGTTCGTGCAGTGCATGCCTATCGCGTTGCGCATCAAAGCCGAGCACGCGAATAGTGCCCGATGTGGGACGAATAACATCAAGCATACAGCGAATCGTCGTCGTCTTACCTGCTCCATTGGGACCAAGAAAGCCAAAAATCTCGCCCTGCTCGACACGTATAGAGATACCCTTGACGGCTTGAATCTTGCCATACGCTTTACTCAGTGAGTCGATCTCAATGACTGGCGTTGTCGTCTTCATGACTCTGCCTCCTTGTACTCTTGTTCCTTTAGTAGGTTTTCGCCATCTTCAACATATTGATTGAAGGCTTGCGTTAGTTCTTGTTGCGTTTCTACTGTTGTAGGTGCACTCGACGCAAATGTACGTTTTACAGTTTCCGCAAGCAAGTCTGCCGCCGTTTCGTCTGATACCTTGAACTCTTTCACTAAGAATGGGTCAACAACTAAAAAGCCGATTGTGATGGCACTCAAAAGGTACACAAAATGTTTCATATCTATATCAGAGCGTATAAGTCCTTGTTCATGCAGCACAGTAAAGTACGCTTTGAAATTATTCATGCTACGTTGTGCTATTTCCTCATTCTGTGCTAGTTCTCCCAACATCTCAGTATCGCGTGTCATCACAGCTTTCCAGATCGGGCGCTTCATTGTTGCAAGCACACCATGTTTGAGCATTCCATGTAACGTCGTTCCCTCTGGATCACTAGCGATACGCTGCTTCATATCCTCCACAAGTTTCAATTCATCGTGTATTAAAACCGCCCTAAATAAGTCCTCGCGTGTCTTCCAATGTAGATAAATTGTGCCTTTCGCTACCCCCGCCTGCCTCGCAATATCGTCAATCGTTGTTTTTTTGTAGCCCCAGCGCACAATCAACTCAGCCGCCGCCTCCAGGATACGCTCACCTCGTGCCTCATAACTCGAACTCGGCACCTTTTCAGCCTCCTTTGACTCTATGACCAAATAATCATATATAGTCATAAGTATAGCCATGAATTGGAAAATGTCAAGGGAGGTAAACATGGTGATGCGACGGGCCCCCCCCCCAACCAACCCCATGTTTGGGGGGGGGGGGGTAGCAGGGTTTATAGTTAT
>CAXUHF010000073.1:2918-18580 GCA_964250765.1 uncultured Ktedonobacteraceae bacterium
GCCCACAAGAGTAGCCTCTTGTGGGCGTCCGTCGCATCACTGGATTAACTTTTCAATCTGCATCTGTCTCTAACTTGTCAGAATGTCATGGTAATTTCCAGGGAGACTACAACCCTGATACAGCTTCGCTAACAGGTCTTCCTGCGTCTGAACAGTAACAGGCTCCCCACAGTTCATCGTCAGAGTACGTGCCCCCATCGGCAGGTCCTGACGCAGAGGTTTATCGTTGCCATTCAGGTCAAGCAAGCCGATGGGCCACTTGAAGCCAACTGAGATGAAATCTTTTCCGCTAAAGAAAAAGTGCGGAATGCCATACCGCATGGCCGTTTGTGCATTTGTAATCAACGAAAGCACATGAACAATAGCAACTTGACGATTGTTGTTTGAGTCAATACCACAGCCTTTAAAGCAGCTAGTAGACTCGACCACCCACAAATGCGCCCCTAGTTGTCCTCGCTCTAACGAAACGCCAAAGCGGTCAGCCCAGAACTGAAAAAGATAGTAGAGACTGTTTGTAGCATTCGTTGGATAGCCGTTGTGCCACGTGTCAATCAGGCCAACCGTCTGCGTACGCCAATTCCAATGACCTCCCGGATGCACAGTTGTATTCATCGCGTCCTGCATCTGGTCAAGATAGCTGACCTGTTGCCACAAAGGATCAACGTCAACGCCGCCAACATGTGGGTCCAGTGACCCCATTGTGGTGACTGTATGTGGATTTACCGCATGCACAGCTCGCTGGCAGAGATCAAAGAAACGCGCAAATTTTGCGGGTGGAACGTGTAAGAAAGAGACCGAAGGATCATCAGTCTTCATTTGTTCATTCCCGCATTGAACAGCATCAGCACCACCTTGTGCAGCATCGTTCAATAGCTGCGTATTGAAGAGATCACTGGGCTTCGGCTGACATACGACTAACAATACTGAAATACCGTGATCGTGGTAATTCTGAATCACGTGCTTGAGTGTATCGCCCGTAAAATCTGTCCAACCACAGGTTGGATAGCCGATACGACGCCAGGTAATGTTGGAATACGTTGTTCCTGGCGATCCTTCTACACCTAAGATGCTTCTTGGATTTTGTAGTAAAGGATATTGTGTTAACGGATTCGTGTCCTTTGTAGCTGCTGATACTGGTTGTGTTCCTAGCACAACTAGCACACTACATAAGAGGAATAGGGTAAAGACACGACTCAAAAGAAAGTTCTTATGCGCCCTAAACGCAATGTTTATGCATCTCATGCATCCCTCGTTGAGTAACTTTTATGTGTTTTTCCTGCTCGAACGGGGTATTCTTTTTACAATGTAACAATTTACCTCGATCTCTACTTTTTATTGCTTTATTGCTTCTGAGTATGCAGGAAGTCATCCTGAAACGAGCATAGATGCTTGTTTATTGCTCAGGCATAAAAATACATTTGAATATGTCGATGTAACGTATATATTGCAAAAAGATGACCATAACATCCCTCTTCTACTATAGCATGTTTATGCTAAATTTTCCATCAAAAAGAGATGATTTTATGGTCACACTATTCTATTGAGGATAGTTACACATATTAGCGAGACGAGAACGCTTGTATACCCGTGATATCGCGCCCAACGATGAGCGATTGTACGGTGTCGGTGCCTTCGTAGGTGAAGACCGCCTCGATATCTGCGTGGTGACGTGCAATGTTGTATTCCAAGAGGATACCATTGCCTCCAAGCATTTCACGAGCATCAGCAACAACCTCACGAGCGAGCCGTGCATTGTTCATTTTTGCCAGCGATGCCATTGCTGCAGTCATCTTGCCCTCGGTCTGAAGTTGTGCCAGACGCAGGCAGAGCAGTTGCATTGTTGTCACATTTGCCAGCATACTTGCCAGCTTAATTTGAATGGTTTGGAAACTTGCCAAAGGTTTACCGAACTGCACACGTTTCTCTGTATAGTCTCGTGCAATCTCGTAAGCAGCTACGGCATGTCCGATTGCTTCCCACGCGACGCCCGAACGGGTCGCCGTCAAGACGCTCGACGTATCTTTGAAGCTATGTGATTTCTCCAGGCGATTGCCAGCAGGGACATGCACATCGGTCATTTTGATATCTGCCTGCCATACGGCACGTTTCGCAACCTTGCCCGTCATCACAGTAGCCTCAAAGCCCGGCGTTCCCTTCTCTACCAGGAAACCGCCAACTTTACCATCGTCGTCACGCGCCCAGATGATTACAACATCGGCGAACGAAGCATTGCCAATCCAGCGTTTGGAGCCATTGAGGATGTATTCGTCGCCGACACGACGCGCCGTACTTTCCAGTGCCACAGCATCTGAACCATGATCTGGCTCGGTCAGGCCAAAGGCACCAATCTTTTCCATGCGAGCCATCGCTGGCAACCAACGCTGCTTTTGCTCCTCTGAGCCAAGCATAGCGATAGAAGACATCGCCAGACCCGAATGCACGCCAAAGAAGGTACACACACTTGCATCGCCACGAGCCAGTTCTAGCGCAATCAAGCCGGATGCAGTATCGCTCATACCTGGGCAACCATAGCCCTTGATAGCACCACCCGCGATGTTCAGAGCAGCAAGCTTAGGAATCAGCTCAAATGGAAATTCTGCTCGCTCCCAGTAATCGTTAATAATCGGAATGACCTCTCGATCACAAAAGTCGCGTACTCTGTCACGAATTCCCCGCTCCTCTGCTGTGAGTAGCTCATCCATCAGATAAAAATCTACACCTTGCGACGACTGAATCTCGGTTGCCATGTTCTCATCCTTTCACCGCTTCTAGCGGTGCTGTAGTACACGATATGCCTACTATCCTCGTAGACTATGCAAACATTTTCATCTTTCCTATTTTACCGTTAGCAACGGACGCGATGCAAGGTGAAGAGTGACATACAGAATGTGCTAGAGTTCTGCGCTGCAGAACTCTAGCACATTCTGTATGTCACCTATTTACTGTTGGAAGTGCTCCACGATTGCCTCATCACGTGGCTTCGCCTCGTCGGGGTTAAGGCCAGCCGAGCGGCGTGCGCGTCTCTGGCGTAAGAGGTCCCAGCATTGATCGAGGCTGACCTCAAGTGCCTTCATACGCTGATGCTCGTCAGCATTCAGTCCACCTTCTTCCTCGCCACGCTGTGTCAGATGATGCTCTTCATTAACCAGACTCTCTATACGTTGCAGCAATTCAGTATCATCCATAAACTTTTTCTCCTCGTTACCTGATTATCTTCTCCGTTCAGCACGGAAAGGTACATTGTTTCCATTTTATCACGCTTGGACATAGCACAACAGAACTGTTGGTACTAGCCCGACAAGCAATTTGATTATCATCGGCGTAGAGAAACCTTTTCATCTCAATGTGCTCTTTCGTATGATTGAAGGCGTCGTGCAAAGTACACAGATTGAACCTACCAGCAATCACAGTTCCAGCACTACCGCAATTCTTTCACTTGCTCGTTAATATGGTCGAAAGCATATTGCGTAGTTGTTACAGAAGATATATTATGCAACAGTGATACATAAGAACGTCTGTAGGGGTCTAATTCATTACACCCTTCGTCCCGCATGTGAAGAGGCGCGAGGGTGTAATGAATTAGACCCCTACAGGCGTTTCCCGTGAAGAGAAAGGAAGACTACTATGACACCTGAACGTGAGCGGCTCCTGCAAGATCAGGAGCGTAGTGTTTATTGGAAACGCTGGGGACCGTACATTAGCGAGCGTGCATGGGGAACGGTACGCGAAGACTATAGCCCAGATGGGAATGCCTGGAATTATTTGCCACACGACTCGGCACGTTCAAAAGCATATCGCTGGGGTGAAGATGGTTTAGCGGGCATGTGTGATCGACATCAGCAGATATGCCTCGCAATCGCGCTCTGGAACGGACATGACCCTATTTTGAAAGAGCGACTTTTCGGCTTAAGCGGACCACAGGGCAATCATGGCGAAGATGTAAAAGAGTACTATTATTATCTGGATAATACGCCCACTCATGCCTATATGAAATATCTGTATAAATATCCACAGGCCGCATATCCATATGAACATCTTGTAGAGGAAAACGCCCGTCGTGGACGCACGGACCCGGAATATGAACTGATCGATACGGGGGTCTTTGACGAGAACCGCTATTTCGATGTCTTTGTTGAATATGCGAAAGCTGGCCCCGAAGATATAGTAATGCGTATTACCATTGCTAATCGTGGTCCAGAGGCGGCAGACCTTGATCTTTTGCCAACGCTATGGTTTCGCAATGTCTGGTCGTGGCAGCAAAATACAGCACGTCCATCGCTGAGCAGATATCAGCACGAGGCATTTCCCACACTTACAACGGTAAAGGTCGTCAATGACTACTACGGCACACGCTGGTTCTATGCCAGTGACTCTCCAACACTTCTGTTCACTGAAAACGATACTAATACGGAACGCCTCTATAACACGCCGAACGCGAGTCCCTATGTAAAGGATAGCTTCAACGACTATATCGTGCATGGAAAACAAGATGTCGTCAATCCCGCGCAAACGGGTACAAAGGTCGCGGCGCACTACCATTTCACCCTTGCGGCTGGCGAGACAAGAACGGTGCAACTCCGCTTTAGCGATAGTGGACCCGACAGCATTGCACCCTTCGCGCAAACATTCTCGGATGTTTTCACACAACGCCTTCAAGAGGCCGACGATTTTTACAAGGAAGTACTTCCACCCGCTCAATCAGAAGATGCCCTACGTGTGCAACGCCAGGCACTTGCGGGCATGTTGTGGAGTAAGCAGTACTACTACTACGATATCAAAACATGGCTTGCTGGCGACTCAGCTGAGCCACCACCACCACCACAACGCTTGCACGGACGCAATCATGACTGGACACATCTCTTCAATGAAGACGTAGTCTCTATGCCCGACAAGTGGGAATATCCGTGGTACGCAGCATGGGACCTCTCGTTTCATTGTGTTGCCTTTGCATTGATCGACCCCAACTTTGCCAAAGAACAGCTCATCCTGCTACTCCGTGAATGGTATATGCATCCAAATGGGCAAATTCCTGCCTATGAATGGGCCTTTGGCGACGTGAATCCGCCTGTTCACGCATGGGCCTCATATCAGGTGTACAAACTTGAAAAAGACCGCACAGGTACGGGTGATCGTGAATTTTTGGAGCGTATCTTCCAAAAGCTCTTGCTAAACTTTACATGGTGGGTCAACCGCAAAGACTATGAAGGACAAAACGTTTTCCAGGGTGGCTTTCTTGGTTTAGATAATATAGGTGTGTTTGATCGCAACCTTGTACTTCCTGATGGTAGCTTTCTTGAGCAGTCAGACGGCACCAGTTGGATGGGTATGTACTGCTTGAACATGCTGACCATTGCCCTGGAACTCGCACAAGAGAATCTTGACTATGGCGACATTGCGAGTAAATTCTTTGAACACTTCGTCTATATCGCGCATGCAATGAATGATATGGGAACCGATGGGCTTGAGTTATGGGACGAGCAGGACGGTTTTTACTATGACGTGTTGCATCGTGGGGATGGTACACACATTCCACTACAGGTGCGCTCAATGGTGGGGCTTATTCCTCTTTTCGCTATCTCTATCCTGGATGCGGATTTGATTGACCGCTTGCCCAGCTTCAAGCGACGTATGGAATGGTTTATCAACAACTGGGAGCAGACGGGAAACCATATCGAGACAACGCAAGAAACGGGAAAGGGGTCGAACCTGCTGCTAGCAATTGTCAATCGTCAGAAACTGGGACGCATTTTATCAACAATGCTCGACGAGTCAGAATTCCTCTCCGACTATGGACTACGCGCCCTTTCGCGTTATCACAAGAATCATCCCTATACACTAGAACTAGGCGGTATGACATACAGCGTTGATTACGAACCGGCAGAGTCTACAACGGGACTGTTCGGCGGCAACTCAAACTGGCGTGGTCCCATCTGGTTTCCGTTAAACTACCTCGTTATCCATGCACTACAAACATTCTATAGTTTTTATGGTGATAGTTTCACCATCGAGTTTCCTACTGGCTCTGGGAAGCAAATGACGCTACAGCAGGTCTCGGCAGAAATTTCGCAGCGTCTCGCGCACATCTTCTTACGCGATGAACAGGGACGTAGAGCCGTACATGGTGGTATTGAGAAGTTTCAGCAAGACACACACTGGCGTGATCTGCTGCTATTCTACGAATATTTTCACGGCGACAACGGGGCGGGTATTGGTGCTAATCATCAAACTGGCTGGACTGGTCTGATTGCCTGTTTATTAGAGGAGAACAATGGACAACCACTAAAATAAAACATGCTGATGTGCTACAAACGCCTCTTTAGCGTTTATAGCACATCAGCATGTTTTATTTACTGCTACTCTTGTCTATTGAGTCGTATTCTTCCTGTGTAAGCTGAATTGTTGCGCCTATTGCGTTCTCTTCAAGGTGCTTCACTGATGAGGTGCCTGGAATTGGAAGCATGGTGCTGGAACGATGCAGAAGCCATGCCAGCGCGATCTGGCTAGGTTGCGCGTTGTGTTGCTTTGCGATCTGGTCAAGCGGGCCGCCCTGCTTCGCAAGTTCTCCGGTAGACAAAGGATTCCAGGGGATGAAGCCGATACCTTGACGCGCACAGGTGTCAATCATCTCTTCCGATTGTTGGACCGTCATGTGTTCAGACTCACGCTTCGAGAGATTATAGTGATTTTGAATCGTAACAATAGATACAATCTTCTGCGCTTGTGCGAGTTGCTCAAGCGTGACGTTGGACAGTCCAACGTGGCGTATCTTGCCTTCAGCTTTCATCTTCGCAACTTCCCCTACTGAGTCCTCGAATGGCACTTTAGGGTCTGGTCGATGAAACTGATAGATGTCGATAGTGTCGAGGCGTAAACGTTTTAAGCTTGCTTCCAATGCTTCACGCAGATGTTTCGGGCTACCATCCTGAGGCCATTCACCTGGACCTGTCCGTAAAAGTCCACCTTTGGTCGCAATAACGAGACCTTTTGGATAGGGATACAACGCTTCCGCGATCAACGACTCACTGACCTCCGGCCCATACGAATCCGCTGTGTCGATCAGGTTAATGCCTAGCTCAAGGGCGCGATGGAGAACTGCCAGTGCCTCCTGTTTGTCCTTCGGAGGCCCCCAGATACCGTCGCCCGTGATGCGCATAGCTCCAAAACCAAGACGGTATACATTCAAGTCGCCGCCAAGTGTTAACGTTCCGCTCGCTTCGGCTGGTCGTTCGGTTGTATGTTGCATGCTATTTCTTCTTTCTTTGCTGCTTGTGTAATGAACCTATGTATAGGTACACGATATAGAAGCGGTTTAGGTGTCTAGCCAAAGAACACGACAACGAGGATACAGAATGCCAAAAGGGTCTAATTCTATTACACCCTTTTGGCATTCCACAACGTGAGAGGACATATGCAACGTGGCGTCAATTCCCCCAACATGGTTCATCACTCATAGAGTGTAATAGAATTAGACCCCTACAAGCATTTCACATCCCGATGAAATTGTTAAACTGCATAATCGGTCTTCACAATGGAGGTTGTAAAATAGGGCAAAATTTGGTACATTGTAGGAGATTTAAATACACAACAGGCGCAGAAGCCTTTAAGGTTGCTCGCCTATAGGAAATAGCTCTTCGGGGAGATTTAGCATGGTTGTCGAGGCACAGAAAGAAAATTTGAGCTTTCAGGCAGAAGTCACACAACTGCTTGATTTGATGATTCACTCACTCTACAGTAACAAAGAAATATTTTTGCGCGAACTGATCTCGAATGCGTCAGATGCAATTGATCGACTCCGCTTCGATATGCTTTCAGATCAAGCATTAGCCGAGAACGATACTGATTTGCACATCCGCATTTCGTTCGACAAAGATGCACGTACCATCACAGTGGCAGATAATGGTATCGGTATGACACGTGATGAAGTGGTTGAGCATATTGGCACGATTGCGAAGTCCGGCACACGTGAGTTTTTCCAATCATTGACGGGTGATCAGAAAAAAGATGCTAATCTGATTGGACAGTTCGGTGTCGGTTTCTATTCAGCATTCGTCGTTGCAGATAAAGTAACGCTGACGACGCGCCACGCGGGTTTGAGTGCCGAGCATGGTGTGCAATGGGAGTCTGATGGACGAGGTAGTTACACACTTGAGACTATCGAGCATCCTGGACGCGGAACAGAGGTTACGCTGCACCTGCGCGAAGACGAAGATGACCTGCTGAGTGGTTCGCGCCTGCGCACGATTATCCGCACCTACTCCGACCACATCACCATTCCCATTCTGATGCAGAGTGAGGACGAGGAGAAGCAAGACGAAGAGGAGCGCGTCAATCAGGCTTCGGCGTTGTGGGCACGTTCCAAGAGTGAGATTAGCGTCGAGGACTACAACGAGTTTTATAAGCATATCTCGCACGACTTCGAGGACCCTCTAGCCTATGTTCACAGTCGTATGGAGGGAAACTATGAATACACGCTCTTGCTGTATATTCCAGCACGTGCCCCGTTTGACCTGTTCACACGTGAGCGACGACATGGAGTCAAACTTTATGTGCGGCGCGTCTTCATCATGGATGATGCTGAAAAGCTTATGCCCAGTTACCTGCGCTTTGTACGTGGCGTCGTAGACTCTAGCGATTTACCGCTTAACGTGTCACGCGAACTGCTGCAACAAAACAAGGTACTCGACATCATTCGCTCCAATGCTACGAAAAAAGTATTAGGTCTGCTCGCTGACCTCGCCAAGAACGAGCCTGAGAAGTACGCCACATTCTGGAAAGAGTTTGGACGTGCCCTCAAGGAAGGCATTCCAGAAGACTCCACCAATAAAGACGCTATCGCAAAACTGTTGCGCTTCTCCTCGACACTCACCTCGTCCGAGACACAAGACGTTTCGTTTCAGGACTACGTAGATCGGATGAAAGAGGGCCAGGACAAGATTTACTACATCACCGCCGAGACATTCGCGGCGGCGAAGGAAAGTCCACTCCTGGAAATCTTTAAGAAGAAGGATATCGAAGTTCTGCTGCTTTCTGATCCTGTCGATTACGTGTTAGGGACCGAACTGTTCGAGTATGACGGGAAGCCATTGCAATCCGTTTCTAAAGGCGAGATTGACCTGAGCAAGATGGAGGATCAGCAGGAGAAAGAGGAACAGGAAAAGGCCGCCACTGAGTCACAAGAGCTGACGGAGCATCTCAAGAAGGTGCTGAGCGAGAAGGTGAAGGATGTTCGTGTCACCTCACGCCTGACGACCTCGCCTGCCTGTCTAGTTGTTGGTGAGTACGACATAGACCCGAACCTGCAACGTATGCTCAAGGCAGTCGGGCAATCTATTCCTAACACCAAACCGATTCTGGAGATCAACCCCGCACATGCTCTTGTGCGCAAATTGAAAGAGGTGCAAGACGAGCAACGCTTCAGCGATTGGGCGTATGTGCTCTTCGATCAGTCCGTCCTGAGCGCGGGCGAACAACTGGAAGACCCCGTGCGCTTCGTCAATAGATTGAATGATCTTCTGACACAACTTTCATAGTGTTGTTCCACTGAACATGAGGGCAGAACATCTCTAAAAGTTATTCTGCCCTTATATACAGCAAAGGCATACTTTGTATTACCTATTTTAATCGTAGAACTTGCTACCGTCGATCTATTGACGACTCGTGAAGTCCAGGTACTTTCCTTGTTTGCTGAAGGACTCAAAAACAGTCAGATTGCAGAAAGGCTTGTTATTAGTCCGAACACCGTCGGCATCCACACCTAATCAATTTATAGCAAATTGGCTATCTCTTCTCGCGCTGATGCCACCCGCTATGCCATTGAACATCACATAAAAAAGAGTAATCGTACTCACTTAGAGGGAGAAAAAAGCAACACGAAAGAGTGACGTGAAGATACCGTAGGCTTGCGATGTGGCACAACATATTCCGTCCTATACTTTGTATGAAAAAGAAAATACATATAGGGGAGCGTGAAATGTGAATTATCATGATATTCGTCAGTTGCAGAAAGTGCAGGACTACCCTGCACTCTCCATTCTCTTGCCAACGTACCGCACAGTACCTGAAAATCGTAATGACCCGATTCGCATGAAAAATCTTGTTGCCGAGGCGCAGAAACGACTCCTCCAAGAATTTAAGGCACGTGAAATTGCACCACTTTTGAAACGCTTGGATGAAACTGTCGCGCACATTGACTACTCACACCTTTTGGATGGCCTGGCGATCTTTGTTAACAACGACGCATCGTACACCTATCACCTACCATTTTCACCTGTAGCACGTGTCGTTGTAGACGACACGTTTGCGACGCGTGACCTGATACGGGCACTGCACTATGCTGAACGCTATTGGGTACTTGTGTTAAGTGAGAAGCCAACGCGTCTCTTTGAAGGTTCTGGCGATACACTGAGCGAGATACAAGGTCGAGGTTTCCCAATGACCTTTGAAGGGCCAGGAGGAGCAACTCGTCTTCCTGGCGGCACAGGGATAGAAGCCTCAACGTATAGCGACGTAAAACATCAGCAATTCTTCAAGTCTGTCGATGAGGCATATAAGCAAATTGCAACTGAAGACCCACTCCCACTCGTCGTCGTCGGAGTAGACCGTGTGCTCGCTTTTTTCCAGAGTGCTTCTGCGCATACCGCCAGTATTCTTGCCACTGTCAAAGGCAGCTATGATAAAGCCACACCAAGCGAACTTGCACGCATCATCTGGCCTCTTGTACATGAGAAGTTGAGCGAACGTTCTCAGGATGTGCTTGCTGAATTGGAGCGAGCAGAGGATACACGTAAATGCGTTTCGACCATTGGTGAAGTATGGCGCATGGTGCACGAGGGACGCGGTGACACCGTTGTTGTAGAAAAAAGCTTCACGTATCCTGCCACTGTAGACGAAACCGGTATGATCCTATCCCCTGCCGACGATGCAACAATACCAGGAGTGGATGATGATGCTGTCGATACGATAGTCGAAACGGTCATGGCAAAGAGTGGGCGCGTTCTGTTTGTCGATGACGGGATGCTGACAAAGTATCAACATATCGCCTTAATTCTGCGCTTTTAAAACCTGATTTCACAACGAGGAGATGGAAAGCAAACTCAAGACGAGAACACCAGGAACTAGTCTCTCGTCTTGAGTTTGCTTTCCATCTATCACTTCAGTGAGATTAGGTATATTTAGGAATTGGAACTATTTCCACCAAGGAAATCACCTAGCCCTCCACCAAGATTGCCCATGCGGTTTTCACCTTCTTTCTCCAGGTTATCGAGGACACCGCCTAAGGCATCCTTTGCCTGCTGGGTGTACTGTGCACCACCAGGGATTTTGTTCCCGAACTGGTCAATAGCCTGATTAGCCTGGTCTTGCGCCGCTTGTCGTGCGCTGTCCAACATTCCCTGTTGACCTTGATTGCCTTGCTGACTCTGACTATACTGGTTCTGATTCCCCTGATTATACTGCCCTTGTTGACTTTGATTGTTGTACTGATCTTGGTTACTCTGATTTTGGTTGTATTGATCCTGATTGCCGTACTGGTTCTGATTTCCCTGGTTATACGGGTCTTGTTGATTTTGACCGTATTGGCCCTGGTTTCCCTGGTTCTGGTTGCCTTGCTGATAAGAGTTGTCTTGATAGTCGTTATTCATGGCATTTCACTTTCTTTTGTATGTTGAACGAAGACACACTCACTTCTTTGTTAACCTCTGTGACGAGTATACAAGACCTATGCATCAAACACATCACATAAGAGGGTGATATTTTACTCCTACTTAGAAGACACGCTTTCTCACACGAAAGGCGTAGTATGTGCGTATCTTGTATCGACAGTTTTTTTAGCCAATTTGAAGTTCACTAAGTGTCACCTGCACAATTTGAGATTGGTTTCCTCGGTATCTCTGTACAGATACAACGTCACCTGGTTTCTTTGTGAAGAGAGTATCACTGAGCGATGCGACATCGTTGACGACTTTCCCATCCATTTTCACGATCACGTCGCCTGTTTTCAGTCCAGCTCGCGCTGCCGGTCCTCCTGCTGTGACGTTGGCGAGAAAGACACCAGAATCGACACTTAGTTTATATTGTGCAGCTAAAGCTGCATCCACATCTACAGCACTTACGCCTAATGTCGCTCGTCCCGAATTCGTCACGCGACCCGATTGAATCAACTGTGGCGCAATAAATTTCACACGATTAGAAGGAACGGCAAATCCTACGCCATTAGCAGGTGTTTTAAATTGTGGATCAATGGCGGTTGAGGTTGGTACGCCAATCAAATCCCCTTGCAGATCGACTAACGCACCTCCACTATTGCCAGGATTAATTGGTGCATCCGTCTGCACGGCATCAGGAATAGTTCCCACCGCGCGGTTCAACGCACTAACAATACCATTGGTAACAGTTTGTGTAATGCCGAGCGGATTACCAATTGCTAACACGTCTTGCCCAACGCGCAGCTGCGAGGAATCCCCTAATGGTGCAACAGTCAAGCCAGCTTGAGGAGGTGTAATCTGCACAATAGCAAGATCATCAGGCGAATCGGTGCCTATAGTACGGGCTGATAGCGTTTGTCCACCGAAGAGGACGACTTCTTCGCCCTGCGCTCCCTGCACCACATGGTTGTTGGTAATAATATAGCCACGGCGATCAATGACGACGCCTGAACCAAGTCCACTCCCCTGCGCTGTTTTGACATTGATCTGTACAACGGCTGGCTGAACTTTTGCGATGACTGCCTCGCGTATCGCTTCAGTGTTGGTTCCAGTTGACGGAGGAATAGGCGTTCCACTACCAGTACTCGATGGCTTATTACTCGTTCCTGTAGTATCGCCTCCAACTTGGCATCCAGTGAGTAAGCCTAAACTCAATGCCGCAACGAGAAGTGTGAGTGGCGTAAAAAATATTTTCCTTCGGCCTCGATAGTTATAGAGTGACATGTTTTTTCCTTCTACCCGTGGGTTTCCAGCTACAGCAAAAATGCTGGAACCGAAGCAAGCCACTATAAAAAAGAGGAGATCGGCTGTAAGGTGCTAAAGAGCATATAGTAGGAGTATAAATGAGAACATATGACTCCGCATCACTCACGAATAGTATCTTGCGATAACTCTTTTGTGTGATATGTTCTGTTACAACCGCTATCAAGTCACTCTGTTTATATGTTGAAGCAACTCCTTTACCTACGCTTCTCTTTCCCGAAAAACGCGAGCAGGAGACTTGGTGCCAAAACAAGACAGACAGCACCAAATACAAATGATGTGGAAAGACTTACATTGGTCTGTAACCAACCAGCGATGCTTGGGCCAACACTAAAGCCAATACTCCAGGTCGTTGAATAGAAACCGCTTAAACGTCCTCGATAGCGGTCAGGAACGTTTTCCATCGCAAATGCCATGTAGATCGGCTCAATGAGAGTACGCATAAATGAGCGTGTGTACTCGCCTGCGATGGCGAGTGGTAGGGTAGGAGCAAATCCGATCAAGATCATCAAAGGTGCACTGAGATACTGCACCGTCGTGATGATGCGAAGTTTGCTCCAACGATGCACGAAGAGCGGAGCCGTGAGCGAGAAAATACCGCCTGCAAGTCCACTGAAAGTAAATATAATCCCTAACGGACCAGGCAACAGACGAAAACGTAAGACGAAGTAGAGTTGGATGAGGCCAACAACCGCACCTTCACCCATTGTAAAGAGCAAATCTGGTAACAGCAATTTGAGAAACAAAAGAACAGGAAGACGTTCCTGTGCTGAAGTTTTCAATTGCGCTTTTGGCGTTACCACTTCTCCAATATTGGAAGTCTTTTGATGCTTTGTCTCGCGCAAGAACCACAGAGGAAGGCCAAAGACGACGGTGAATAACGCAGCGGCAAGCACGCCCCAGCGTAGTGGTACTGTGCTTGCTGCAGAAACGTGTAGCAGCCCCGCTACAAATTCAGGAATGGCTCCCCCAAGCAAGTTGCCAAGTGCGCCGATGCCAAGCAGCAAGAAGCTATTAAAGGCCAAGACCCCGACTCGTTGCCGCTCCGTCGTGTTCTCTATTAAAAGAGGAATATTTGTTACCCAATATGCAGTTGAAACCATGCCTTGTAGAAAGCTAAACAACAAGAGAAGCGGAGCAGAGGTGACTAGCCCAATTAAAGCAAGAAACAACGGCGTCAGGACTGCGGACACCAGCAAAACAGGCTTGCGTCCAATACGGTCGGCAATCAAGCCTGTCGGCACAGCACCAACAAGTGCTCCAATAGCACTCGCTGCGTTGAGAACACCAATGAAATCGGGACGATAACCAAGACTATGGGCATAGTAGCTGATATTCAGGAGCGCAATCGTAAGTTGAAAGCCTTTACCCGTGGTAAAAAGGTACAGGATGTAGACATTGCGCGGCAGGCTTCTTAATGATGAACGCAACTGGACGAATCCAGGTGGAATGATAGTGTTTGATGGTTCGGGTTGTAACGGTATAGTGATCTTAGGCACGTTTGGTACCGAGGGCATGAGGAACTCCTAGCGTATCTATCTTTATAGATAGAGCGTACCATAGTCGCTCTCTTGGAATCAATGGACGAAAGAACAGGTTTCTGTATACGGTTACACAATTCGCAACGTACTAAAAAAGATAAGAAAAATAAGCAAATGTTCTTCTAGCATCCAAAAATGAGCATCAAAATGGTAAAAGGTTATCTATCATTTGTTTATAGGATAAGAAACATAAGTACGGGTTTAAGGACATCTTAGAGTATTTTTGAGGTCTTGATATATGAATAAAAGTAAGTTATCCTATGAATAGCAAATGCATATAGTTCTTTTCGCATAACAAATAAGTGATTAATATAGTCACATAGCATTTGCAAAGAAATATAGTTTAGGTGACTCGATTAGAGAAGGAGTTTTTGAAATGCTTACAGCTTTGTTATTCTGGGTTATCGTTGGTTTGGTTGCCGGCTTCCTGGCAAGCCTCGTAATGCGTGGTGGTGGTTATGGCATTCTTGGTGACATCATCGTTGGTATCGTTGGTGCGCTTATTGGCGGGTTCATCATGAACCTCCTCGGACTTAGCACTGGTGGACACCTCATTTACAGTATTATCGTTGCGTTTGTTGGTGCTTGTATCCTGATCGCCATTCTTCGTGCCATTAGTGGTGGCACCCGCCGTCGCGTCTAACACGACACAAGTTTCTCAAACATATTCACATAGTAAAGACACAAATACAAATTTGACACACATGTAAAGAAGGAGAATTCTGAAATGCTTACAGCTTTGTTATTCTGGGTTATCGTTGGTCTGGTTGCCGGTTTCCTGGCAAGCGTTGTTATGAAGGGTGGCGGCTATGGTGTTGTTGGTGACATTATCGTTGGTATCGTCGGTGCGCTTATTGGCGGGTTCTTGATGAGCCTTATTGGGTTGAACTCAAGCGGCAACATCATCTACAGTATCATCGTTGCTTTCATCGGTGCCTGTATCCTAATCGCTATCCTTCGTGCGGTTAGCCGTGGTACACGCCGCGTCTAACACGAGTCTGAACTTTTTAAAGGGATGCTCCTATTTGGGGCATCCCTTTTTTGTTGTGTTGTTATGGTTTTTTGTTTTTCGTAGGGACCAATTTATCGCGTCCTTGTTGGGCATCGCGACGCCAACAAGGGAGCGAATAATTGGTGCCGACACACGGCAAGGGCC
>CAXUHF010000073.1:18590-23552 GCA_964250765.1 uncultured Ktedonobacteraceae bacterium
ATTTTATCTCTTCGTTTTTCCAAATCCAGACCACAAAAAGAACGTGATAAATTGGTCCCTACACACGAACAGGGCCGTTTGCAGTCCACCATGTAAGCAATCCTGTGTCGAGTTCGTAGGAGGCGCGAGCGGCAGAAAATTGTTGCTCGACATAGTGCTTGCCAGCACGTAACACGGAATGTTCGTTCTCCAATGGTGGGCCGAAGTTCCAGCCACGCTGATAACGTGCGCGCAGCCAACTTTGCTCGATGGCAGCATGTTCATTGATAATAATCGCTTTGCATACATTCCACACCTGTCGATCATCTTCGTTAAATGTGAGAGGCGTAATTGGAGGCGAAGGTGGAGCGGGAGTTGGAGGAGCTTCCCCTCCTATAGAAGGAAGCGGCGTGTGCATAATGGTGCTTGCGTAAGGTGCATAGGTATCGTAGTACCAGAATCCGACGTAGCCATATCCGTGCATTTTGTCGATGAAGTCCGCGATTTGTGTGCTCGCAACGCCTCGTTCTAATGAGATAATCGGGAGGATAGGCTTCAGGCTACTCTGCCCTTGCTCTCGCGCACGCGCATCAAAGTATTGCCATTGCGGATAGACGTACTCTATAGCTGACTGCGCGATGCCATTCCATTCCGCGAAGTAGACCTGTGGTAACCATGCATCCATATATGGGTTGAGCGAGAGCAATGGTACTGGATGATTCATCGGGTTCGCATAGAGCGTTGGCAACCAGAGACCCTTGAAGAGTGCACGTACCTGCTGCCCAAAGCTTTCGGCACTCTCATACTGTCCCATATACTCATCCTCGATATCGGGAATGACCGCGCCAAAGATGTTCCCAATCTCTGCTGAGAGGTGCGCTTCTGCCGTAATTTGTGTAGTGCCAAACATGGGTCCGTAGCAATAATGATAAGGTACAACATGTAAACCATGCGAGACCGCAACTTGCTTGAGCATCTGTAAGCTTGCATCATCGTACCAACGGTTTGTACCATCCGCAACCTTTGGATGTAGCCCCTGCACATTCCATGCAACAGCCTGAAGACAGACCTGCTCCCATTGATCGCGTGTAAATTGTCGCAGACCAAACCAGAGCCAACGTCCAGTCATCAGTGAGGGGAAACGAGATGTTTCATTCATAAGAGGAAGCATCCTTTCATAGTGAGGAAGAAAAAAGAGGAGATGTAATCGAGGAAAAGTGATTACATGAGTAAGAGTAGCATACGTGAAGGGAAAAGTCAATACTGCCTGGTTGTTTAAGTAACTGTAGGGGTCTAATTCATTACACCCTGTTGGCAATCGACCGTGTTGGAGGAATGTTGAAACGCTGGCTATGTCCTGTAACATTGTACGTCGCCAACAGGGTGTAATGAATTAGACCCCTACAGTTTCGTGTTATTCCCTTGTAGTGGACCTATCCCTATGGTATAATACAGTTCGGGCGAGGACAGGAGTCCCCGCCCGAACTTGTGTGAGGAAACAACTTCATTATGGATATTACATGGCTAGGCCACTCTTGTTTTCAGGTACGTGGCAAAAATGTGACTCTGGTCACAGACCCCTTTTCTCCTCAGTACGGCGACACCGCACAGCTGAGTAAGACCAACGCCTCTATTGTCACCATCAGCCACAATCATCCCGGACACAATTATGTTGAGGGTATTCCAGGTGTCAACGGCAAGGCACCGCGTGTTGTACGCAGTCCTGGTGAGTATGAAATCAGCGATGTGCTGATCACAGGGGTCGCATCCTACCACGACAATAAGCGTGGTCAGGAGCAGGGACGCAATACAATTTATATTATTCACATTGACGACATTGCGATATGTCACCTGGGTGATCTGGGTCATACGCTACAAGAAGAGCAGCTTGAAGAAGTTGCAGATGCAGATGTTCTTCTATTGCCCATTAGTGGGCAACATGGCATCAATGTATCGCAAGCGGTCGAGATCATTGGGCAGGTAGAGCCGCGTATTGTCATTCCAATGCACTACCGTCCAGTCGCGCCAGATGAAACAGGTGAGGAACAAGCGAACCCGCTTGACAAGTTCTGCCGCGAAATGGGGGTGGATAAAAATAACGTTCAACTCAAGTTTAGTATCACGCGTAACACCTTAGCAACCGCACCTTCTGAACTCCAAGTAATCCTGCTTTCACAGCGTTAGTCATGAAAGCAGGATTATTTACGTATTCAGCAAGAACAGGGTTTTCTTACACATCGTGTGTTAGGCACTGATGTAGGCACGACGGCAAGGCTCCGAGTGCAGGAGGATTTTTTATGTCAAAATTTATCTTTGTTACTGGTGGTGTGGCCTCTTCTGTAGGGAAGGGCATTAGTGTAGCATCGCTGGGTCGTCTCCTCAAAAATCGTGGAGTCTCTGTCTCACTTATGAAATTGGACCCCTACATCAATGTTGATCCGGGTACCATGTCGCCATATCAGCATGGCGAGGTCTTCGTCACCGATGATGGAGCAGAGACGGATTTGGACCTGGGACACTACGAACGCTTTACCGACGAGCCTGCGTATCAGGCCAACAATGTTACAACAGGGCAAGTGTATGCCTCTGTCATCGGTAAAGAGCGACGCGGCGAATATCTTGGCGGCACAATTCAGGTTATTCCACATATCACGAACGAGATCAAAGACCGTATTCACGCAGTAGCACGTCGCTCCGATGCGGATGTGGTGATCGTCGAGGTTGGCGGCACGGTGGGCGACATCGAGGGTGAGCCATTCTTAGAGGCAATCCGTCAGATGCGTAAAGATGTCGGACGACGCGATGTACTCTATTTGCATGTCACACTGCTTCCCTATCTTGGTTCTACAAAGGAACTCAAGACAAAGCCAACACAGCATAGCGTGAAGGAACTGCTGCGCGTCGGTATCCAGCCTGATGTCATCATGTGTCGCTCAGACTATCCTATGACGGACGATTTGCGCGATAAAATCGCTTTGTTCTGCAATATCGAGACGGCCGCCGTTATTCCAATGCTGACCGCCGACACAATTTATGAAGTGCCACTTATCTTAGAAGAGGCTGGTCTTGGTGAATTTCTGGTCAACGAACTACGTTTGAAACGCCAGGAAGCCCAGATGCAGGAGTGGAACGCTCTGGTCGAGAAGATCAAGAGTCCACGCCCGGAGATCACGATTGGTCTGGTCGGCAAATACGTTGAATTGCATGATGCCTACATGTCGGTTGCGGAGTCTTTGAATCATGCAGGCTGGTTTCATGATGTCGATGTACGTATCAAGTGGATCAACTCAGAAGCTCTTGAGCAGATGGGTGAGGGCTACACCGAGGTCCTTGAGGATGTGGCAGGCATTGTAGTGCCAGGCGGTTTCGGGCACCGTGGCATTGAAGGCAAAATCAAGGCGGCGAACTTTGCACGTCGCAAGAATATCCCCTATCTCGGTTTGTGTCTAGGCATGCAGGTTGCCGTAATCGAGTTTGCACGTAACGTACTTGGGCTTGCCAACGCGAATAGCACAGAGTTTGACCAGCAAACGACCAACCCCGTTATCGACTTGATGCTGACACAGCGGCAGGTCGCTGACAAAGGCGGCACCATGCGTCTCGGCAACTGGGTCTGTTGTCTAACGGCTGGCACTAAAGCGTATCAGGCATATGGTGAGCCAATCGTGTTTGAGCGTCACCGTCACCGTTACGAGTTCAACAACGAGTATCGTAAGCGTATGGAGAGTCAAGGACTCATCGTGAGTGGACGTTCTGCCGATAACAGCCTTGTTGAGGTTATCGAGCTAGCCAATCATCCGTGGTTTGTGGCTTCGCAGTTCCATCCAGAGTTTAAGAGCCGTCCAACACATCCACATCCCCTTTTCCGTGATTTTGTTGGTGCGAGTATTCAGCAGGTTCAACAACAGAAGAAAAAAACAAGTGAAGGAACCTCTGTAGGAGTCTAATAATGCTGTAGGGGCTATAATTCATTACGCCCTGTGGTCAATGTCGGCGAGGACGTAATGAATTATAGCCCCTACACGAGACCTGCTAATCAGGAAAGTCTATAAGCAATGCTGGCGTCGAGTGCTTGTAGCACGTGCACAATGTCTTCGCAGACTTCGACGAGTACCTGCGGTGCCCAGTCTTCGGGGCGCGGCATATCAGGCTCGTGAAGTTCGCCGGTTACGGGATCAAAGCCATCAATGCGCAGATCCGAAGGATGCATACCAAAGGGATATGATTCTTCCTTGATGAGACCTTCCATACCGAGCGGATGCCAAATAGGAAGCTCGACATGCTGCTGCAAACTCAGCGTATCGGGCTGTAAGCGGTTTTCAAGCAGTACCATGCTTACAGAGGGGCGCGCCTCAAGAGTGCGTTGACTGTTCTCGCCCGCACGTAGTTTGAGTATTTGCATAAGCGAGAGCAATTTTTCCTCAGTTGGCAAAATGCCGTTCAGCGCGAGCGAGTATGAGAGATCGAGTACCAATGGTGGAATCTCGGCAAGGTGCAGATGCGGGCAATCGTCACGTGGTGCCTCATGGAAGAAACTACAAATACCCACCGGACCTTCCAGGGAGATTACGGTATCAAGTGCGCCCCATGTATAGGAGAGGACACAAGAACTACGGTCTTGCATACCTTCACAACTTCCCATATGGCAAGTGCAGGCAAATTCGCGTTCAAGCGTACGTGTATTGCTCCAATATTCGGGATGTGCTGACAGCCCATTTGTCTTTGCCGCCTGAAGAAACGAGGCGGTCATGTCCTCAAATGTAAACAAAGCATTGCTCCTAGCCGTCCATCTTGAAAAGCACACAACCTTCTAGCATTCTCGTCCACGGCGTGTTCTTATATTACTTGTCAGAGAGGCTTGTGTCAATAGAATAAATTCGGAAGGAACAAGTTGTCGCAAAGTTACAAGATGACATAGACGGACGCCCACAAGGGGCGTCCCTACCATACATATAGGCGTACCCTCGTCCTACTGTATAGTAG
>CAXUHF010000073.1:23562-26324 GCA_964250765.1 uncultured Ktedonobacteraceae bacterium
CTACAGTGGTTACTATACCATAGTTTTCGCGTTTTCACCAACAAAGTAAAAACCCAGCCAAATTGGCCGGGTTTATTTCTCACAGGCTATTCGCGTGGGGGGGGGGGGGGGGGCCCCCCCCCCCCCCACCCCCCCAAACACCCCCCCCCCCCCAACACCCCGGCGTGTAGTTGGGGTGGACTCTTGTAATCGTCTCCTTCTTTCAAACACCTCGATGCTTAGAAAGACATGGGGCGAATTGAGAGGATGGTATAGGTCGTGATACCACCAGGAGTTGAAACGTTCACCTGATCCCCCTCTTTATGACCCATGAGAGCTTTGCCAACTGGCGATTGATCAGAGATAAGGCCAGCTTTCACGTCGGCTTCAAAAGTCTCGACCATCTTGAAATTCCGTTTTGTGCCGCTATCCGTCTCGACCTCTATTTGCATGCCGATACGGACCGTATGTGGTCCCTCAGACACACCATGCATATCGGGAGACATGATCTCAGCGACGGAGAGCAGTTGCTGCAACTGCATGATCTCGCCTTCAACCTTTGACTGCTGATCTTTGGCGTCCTCGTACGAGCCGCTCTCGCTGATGTCACCGTCCTCTTTTGCCTCGTGAATGTAGTCCGCGACTTCCTTGCGTTTCACGTTAATTAAGTACTCTAAGCGTTCTTTCTTCTTGGCAAAGCCTTCCGGTGTCAACCGATAAATCTTGCGCTCCGACTTGGCATCACTCTGCCCACCAATACTCATTGAAAAACTCCTCCCTGGTTGTGAGGTCCTTGATCTCTTCTGTTGGCCTCTTCCAGATATTTACTGTTCTTACCTCACCATCACCACGACGATGAGTGTTACACGCATTCCTCACAATCCGTTCCCCACTCTCTGTACTGTATACCGCCCCTCTCCATCTCACTCCACTCTATTCTTGTATTCCGCCTCCAACTCTATGCCTCACATACCTACCCATTCGCGTTGACAACGCCATTTATTCATAATTGTTAAGCAATTTTCTGGAAAAGAGGATGAATACTTTTTCAGTATTCATAGTTAAATGTACGTTTACATTGTGTCCGTGGTTGGATATTTTCTATCTTATGTCAACAGAGGTGACATAATTACCACACGTACTGTGGTAAAGTAGCACGGGGTGCGTGCATGACCGTGATTATACGTTGTGTTTACCCGAACGTCAAGAGAAAAATAGGCGAATTTTCAGCATTTTATAATATTTCGCCTATTTCTTTTTGCTTGTATTACAATTCACATCTACCACGTTTCCCTGGAAATATGTATAGCTATTCCTTTTAGCCGGCAACAAAACGGAAAAGCTTCGTTCCGCAGACGGGACAGGTACCCGTTTTCGCACTTCGTCCATTTTTGGTCACTGTATCGGTGGGGTCTTTCATGATACGCTTCTCTTTACACTTGACACAATATGCCTCAACCTTTTCGTCCGTCATCATGCTCTCCTTCGTAGAAATATTCTCATATTCTTTAGTATAAGAGGGTACTGCAAGCCCTATATCCTGCGTCTCACTGTCATGAATGAATGTATCCTGCTCACCATCTTTGAATAATGTAGAAGGAGAAAGCAAAACCAGACGTTCACAAAGTTGTGATTGCATACTAGCTACCGCAATAGCATAGTTACAACTCAAACCACTTGCTACCAGAATGGCAGGTTGCTGTACTGTGTGCGTGAGAAAATCCTAGCATAACGTCGTATATGTTTCACCAGTGTAATATATATCAGGTCGATCAGAAAGGCCAAAACCAAGTAAATCAAGTGCGTAGATATGATAGTGTTAGCATAAGTTACTCAACAAGCGCACAAAATTCGTATGATGAACCACTTATCCCTGGCGTATGTAACACTCCTAGCCTATGCATATAAGACTTCTCTCTATTTTTGGAACAAATGCACAATTCAGTATAGCATAGTTACCCATGTACGGGTTATGCGTCGTGGAAACTACAATAGACATAAATAAACAAGAGAAATACATACGTTTCTCTTGTTTATTTAGATAAAGTACAATGATATTCCGTAAAGAATGTAGGAATATGCTATACAAGAGCCTGCACAAGAGCAGGGGAGCGACCATGCGCGTCATTTACACTCTAAACGAAATGATTGAAACTGCACGAGGCTGGCTTACAGCAGGTGCGGTTGGTTTTGTGCCGACAACGGGCAACTTGCATACGGGTCATCTAGCACTTGTAAGGGCTGCACAAGAGGAATGCGCAATTAGCATTGTAAGTATCTTTGTAAACCCTCTACAGTCTACATTATCAGAAGAACGCGCGCAATTTCCACGCTCACTCAATCGAGACCTTCAATTGTTAAGAAGTGCGAATGTTGATGTTGTTTTTGTCCCTCGTGTGCAAGACATGTATCCGCCAACCTTCTCTACTTATATAACGCCCACTATCGCAAGAATGGAACGCTTTGACCCAACAAATAATCAGAATAATACACCTACCTATATTTACGGCTTTGCGACTGTCATCACCAAACTTTTTCAGATTGTGCGGCCCGATATAGCCTACTTCCGGCAAGAGGCGACACTCGAAGTTGCCATTGTCCAAAAGTTGGTGCAAGACCTTAACATCGACGTTGCTCTACGTATCTTTCCCGGAAACATCGTGTAGGGACCGATGATGCAAATGAACGAAATAATCAGGATAGAAACCACTTGTAGGGGTCTAATTCTATTACACCCATAGGCGTCCAGTTAAGGAAAGCCAAACGCGCTCTGCAAGAGGCGC
>CAXUHF010000074.1:0-26015 GCA_964250765.1 uncultured Ktedonobacteraceae bacterium
GAGGAGAATTCTCCTCAGGGGATTGCCATGCTTGTTTGGCTTCTGTTCGCCTCTTATGCGTTCAATAGTTCCTTGAGTATCACGGCTCCCGCGATTGTACCGTCTGCATTGCTGTAACTATACAGAACTAGGAGTCCTTCTTGCGCACCACCTTTGAAGCTGGCATTGTATGATACGTTGATCGAGAAGGTAGTACTACCGTTGCCGCTCGCGCCCTTCGCATTAGCTGTACCGATGCTTGTATAGAGATGGTCAAGCACTTTGACTTTCCCAACACTCCCTTCAAATGCGTTTCCTGTGCCAGTAACGGTTGTCGTACCAGTAAGTAGATCACGGTTTTGTGGAGATGTAATCGACAGACCATCAGTAGTCACGGCAGTCGCTTCCCAAATACCATTATTCGTGTTGCCTTCAAGACGGCTCATCGTGACCTTGAGCGTTCCAGCACCAGCACTGGTACTTTTCACGGTTACAACAGCATCTTTGTCATGCTGATTGCCACCACTTACGACTGCTGTTGCTGCATTAGCGGACCAATTCAGTAATTTTGTCGCTAACTGATGAGCTACCTGTGTTGCACTAAGCAATGGCAATTTGCCCTGGTTCACAAGTTGCTGATCCCTCTCAGCCTCGTAACGTGTCAGGTTCGGAAAAATACCAGGAAAGGAGACCGGAACGAGCGTGCCAGCACCATCAGACCATGCGAACTCACGAAACAGGTCTTGCTGATAGCTCGCCGCAGACTGATTCGCCGCGTTGAGACTTGACCCCTGATCGACCTCGGCGGTTAGCAGCGTATTATAAGCACTAATTCTTGCAGACCCTTTGTAGAGGTTGTGCAGCTTAAAAATCTGGTTAGGGCTAGGAGAAATTATATTATCGAAAACATAGACATCGGCAGTCTGGCCTGCTCCTTCATACACGGATACCACAAGTGCCTGCAACGAGTCATTATTGGTAAGATTTGCGCATGTCACACTTGTAACAGCATTCACACCGCTCTCTGTGTTAATAATTGGGTCCCAATGTGAAGGTTCACTGACCACGGCGGGACACGGTTGAGTACCGAGATGTGGAGGAGCTGTTGGTGTTGCATCAGTCGCAGCAGCCCCACCACTACCCGTCGCTTGTGTGCCAGTACCTGCTATGGGCGTAGCATTACTCGTAGTCCCACTTCCTCCACCACACGCGGCAAGGCATCCTAGCACTATACAGCAGAGACATATGGGAAACAGTTTTACAAGCCGAGCAGATATATTCACAAATCCTCCTGAAAGCCAATATACTTTAACTATACTAACGAACGAGTGAAGCAAACAGGGACAGAATATATGTGAACAGGAACGGAACTATTTGCTGTTAAGACGTAGCACACTGGTATAGTAGTTTTGTACTTGAGAAGATGTAAGTGCGTCTTTATACGCTGCTACCTCATCAATTGCTCCTGAGAAAAAGTGAGTGGGCTTGGCATAACTCATATCATATCCACTTCCTATACTAAAGTGCGTTGACGACGGTTCAGGTTTAGCAGTACTTGTATTTGGAGTTTTGTGTCCATTTACATAGAAAGTTATTGTATTACCATCTCGTGTAACGGCTACATGATACCATGTACGTGTCGAAGGAAATGTATAGCCACTATCTATCCACCCAATTTTAGGAAGATACGCAACAAGTTGAGAGCCTTGACCACCATGTGCTCCTGCGATGCCGAATCCTTCTCCACCACCATTGTTTCCATCAGAGCCATTCATAATGGCAATAGCTCCATTTTGAGGAAGAACCGTTGGATATAGCCAACCTTCAAGTGACCAGGTTGTTTGCGCTTTGATCGGTGCTACATTTCCACTTATTGTGCCTGTTGTACCATCAAAAAACTGTGAATACGTATTAGATGTATTTATCACACCGGGGGCGGGCGAAACACGACCAGTGGCAGTCAGCTTTAAAGCAGAGTTTGCACAATCATTAAATACGCTCGACGTTATTTTTTTCATCGCATATGTGAGCGCATTAGTATTACTTGACCTGTTTATATCACGAGCAAAGACAAGAACATACCGTGCTCCGAGCGTCATTCCTCGTTTCACATCGTTGATTGCTGGATATCCACTTGTAGAAGCCGCCTGTTTTTGTTCTTCTATGGTTGTTGTGAGTTTTCCCACATTGTGTACTAAAATGCTAGAAGGTGTATCTTCGTGCAGTGAGTTAATCTGCAACCAAAGTCCCTGCTTGACAGCATACTCTTCTACAAGGGAACGGTTGTATGTTTTGTCATTGGCCTGTAGAAAAGTTGAGGTTGTCATCAGAGTAAGCGGCGTATGTTTCCAGGCAGACTCATAGATACTTACAACGTTCTTTAGCGTTTGCCACCACAACGCGTTCGTGTATCCATACCGTTGCCATAATCCTAATTGGTTAGAATTATTGCTAGCTATACCATCAGGCTCGGTCTCTCCACCTTGTCCAACACCAATTTGAACACCTAAGATATGAGGGTTAGTATCGTACCGTGCAGCAGCAGCGTTGACAAAATCTGTCAGTTTCTGCAAATAGGTTGTATTCCAATAGAGAGGAAATACTGTCCCATTTGTTTCGGTAACGCGAGGCACCCTATAGCTATTAAACAGCCATGAGGGGGCAAAGGAATTGTTTACCGAACCACTCCACCTATTTTGTCCACCAGTAGCAAAGCGTAGAATGACTGGTTTTCCATGCGATGTCCATGCATTGATGTCATTGTCTACGAGTCCCCAGTTGTAGTGACCCTCGGAAGGCTCAACCTCTGCCCAACTCCACTCTAAATTAGCACCCGCAACGTTAGATTTAGCAGCGTTTTTAGGATTATCTTGCCCCAGAAACTGAAAAATACCTTTAAAGCCATGTTCATCTAAAGACCAGTAGCCAGTGGGCGATCCTGGTAGTATATTGGGCACACAAGTAGCTTGTAAAGCTGTTTCTGTTGTATTATCTGCATCGACAGTCAAATACCTATTATAAAAGTAGTAGCCAACTATCGAAAGTAATAAGCTACAGACAAGAAGCCTTGCAAGATACCATGAAAGCTTCGACTTCGTTTTTCTCATATTTACTCCCCACGACAATAGATAATAGATGTTGTTCCCTCATACGCGATATGGAAGTCTGAAGGTAACGTAAAACGCATGAATGCGTTTTTTTGATAGTAGTTATTGCCAGATACTATCCAGATACGTGCATGTGAGGCAAGGACTGCTTGTAAGTCTGATTGACGGAACAATCCTATCTTTCCTGTATACGTGTCTACAATGTGATCATCTTTCTCGAAAAGGAAAAGAGCATGATCCATCAAGATAAAATAGTCGAGATGCTTGAAGTAGTATGCGACCACGTGATCCGGTATAATCGAAATCACAATATCTCCTTGTTGCCAATGCTGATTCACGTAGCTTACGGCATCATCATATTCAGTATATTGATGATAGTAAGGCAGATTCATGATGCGGCTGGTAAAGAGGGTATACGTATTAAAAGGAAATAGTGGTGTAAAAACTACTACAAGACAAGTTATAAGGATCGTAGACTTTACCAACATTTTTATTGGTAAATGTGTAGTTTCTTCAAGAGATTGAACTTCGTTTCCTGTCATAGCCGATGTTTGTAGTCTCGCAGGATGCGTTACTATCCATAACAAACGCAGCAGTCTCACTAAAGCATAGGAACCAAGCAAATAATAGACAGGAAGCAACGGATAAAAGTAGCGATCTGCTTGAAGCGTGAATGCAAAGACGAGTGTAAAAAATGAAAGCACAAAAAAAATGGCACAATAGCGTACCCGCATATTTGTGGAGCGAATGCCATATACACACCCAACTAGTGCCAATACTGAGTTAGCAACAATATTTGTGTTTGTCCCACTAATAAAGGTACCAGTAGTACTTGAATTATTCCCTGTCGGCCAGAACAGGAGATAGAAATAATACGCTATGTTATCCGTAGTCAGTTGAAGTGGTGGTCTTTCACTTGGGTCAGTTCCGATAAGTGGAGGATGTGAAAAATGTACAATCAGCAGTTGTATACCGATAAGAGTTATGCCAATACCCGATGCAATCCACCAGTGTTTGTTATAAAATATCGAAGGCAACACACGTTTTCTATCCATACTCACCATAAGGATACAAACGACCAGTGCAGGCATGATGACAAAAGTTTCTTCGTGACTCAGGTAACACACGATGAGACTTGCTACCGCGAAGTAGACATAACGAGGACGTTGTGATTTCTCGATAGCCTTATAGAAAAGAAACAGCGTGAGCAAACTCAGTAGTTGTGCTTGCTCATACATACGCACCTGCCTTCCCCATATAAGAGCGAGCGGTGAAAAGGCTAGCATAGCTGTTGCGAGTATTGCAACATGCCTATTGAAGAAATACATGCCGACATAATAGATGAGGGGCAAACATAAGACATACTCTGTCGCGCTAATAGCACGAGGAACGCCATTTTGATCACCAAAGATTGCCATTACGAGAGCCAGTATATAAGAGAAAAGCTCACCTTTTGGATAGAGAAAGCCTGATGGTAAATATGGTAAACCAGTCTTTATAATAGATTTCGCAACAAGGTAACTCGTCAACTCATCTTGCCAGTATGGTTCATAGGACAGGTTATAAAAAATGAGCGGTATTGCGATCAGCACAATCAGGACAAGCATCCAATGTACGCTCAGCCAGGAAAGCAGAGAAGTAACGAGAGAGTGTCTGCCGTTGTCTTGTTTCTTCCCATATGTGTTTATAGAATAGACACTTTTGAGGTCTTGTCTTACTTTCAGCAGATTCACTAGACGCTGTGGTATTTTTTTACTTTCGAGTAACGCATTAGCCAACAACAAGCAATAACTTGCTCCAACAACTGCCAGCAATATGCCGAGCCAAAAGCTTGTATATGGAAAAGGGCGTGCTATTTGCGGCTCATGAGAGAAAGCAACTAATACTCCTTCACAGGCCAAAGCTGGAAAAAAAACAAGACTTGTTAACTCAAATGCACGATGTCTGGCGGCTCCTCTATAAAAGTTGAGTAGGGGAAGCGACAACAACACCCAGGTAAGGAAGACCGCAACCGTGCTAAATAGGGCAACTTCACCTACTAAGGTGGAAGGAATAACTTGTGTAGTATTTGGCAAAGCCGTGTTTGACATATACACATTGGTAATCTGACCAGGTTGGTCAATCATAATCGGAGCATCCCATGCAAGTGTTGCATTGCTTCCCAGTGTCCAGTCAGGAACAGCCACATGAGATATATGCCACCCATCTTCCCCCATCCACTGGCTAGAAGTGTCGTTATTCATCATGAACAAATCTATAGCTAAAGCACTACTCGTTGTAGTTAATCCATCCTGAACACCACTAAGTCCCGAAAAGGAAAGATGTATAGCGATGGTATTCAGCCCGGAGTGTATGTATGGCGAAATATCATAGGTGCCTAACGGTATGTTATTACTTACAGTCGTTCCATTTGCCTCAAAATATGTGATTTGTCCCTCTTTTGTTGCAGGCAGAGAATTCTTGGTAATATAAAGATTACCGTTAATAAAAACCTTCACCACACCTGTTGAAGCTAAACGTAACCATGTGTTTGTAACAGTCGAGGGAACATATATCTGACGCAAGAAGTACGTATCCTGGTTGACACCTCCACTGATCCAGGTATCAGGAGAAGGTTTTTCATACAATGCTGGATTCACCATCACCGTTGGAGTCATTGGTGCATGAGCAGTTTGTTGTGCTAGTTGCCAGTCATTCCTTTTAAAAGTCAGGCGTGTCCAAGCGACTTGATTGATGCCTGTTTGAGGATAGACGAGTGCTGACTGTGATGTAGCTTTCCAACTATCTCTACCAGTAACATGGTAGATGATGGATTGACCAAGAACAATACCTAGACTAAGCTGTAGAGCAGGTGGCTGGTCATCAAAGTTATCAACCCGAACCGCTACCACATTTGCGCCTCTAGTAAGAGTAGACAAAATGTCGTACATATACGCACGTGGTAATTTCGTCATATCTCCAGAACTCGTCCCTATAATTTTACCGTTGACGTACAAGTGATAACTTTGGTTCGCGGCAATAGTGATAAATGCGCCTTGTGGAAAAGCGTTTAAGTTAATCCCGTATGTAAAATAGGCTACTGGCAGTGTATGATCCTCTGCTTGTATCCACTGCGCTCCATGCCAATCGGGAACAAAGCTTCTTGGTTGAGGTATAAGAAAATATTGGTAAGCAAACCAATTTGTACCTAAGCATGCGAGAAGAAGGCAAATCCATACTAGGATGTGCAAAGGCGAAAATTTCGATGTATTTTCTTGCTTCTTATCTATAAGTGTCTCAAGAGGAGAAGCTACAACAAGAGGCTTCGAGGCAATCATATTTTTCCCTTATACTAACGAATGCCGGACATCTCTTCACGGGCAGAGGTATTACGATAATTTGGATCGAATGCAATCGCTGTGAGAAGTTCTTTCCGCCCCAATGCATAATTTCCCTGTCCCATGTCGCTAAGCGCAACGTATGTGTAGGCAGATGAAAGTAAATCAGCATTAGAACTCATTTGAGTAACAGCGTGCATCTGGAAGGTGCTTAAACTGTAAGAGTGTAGTTCGTAGTGAATACGCCCAAGCATGTAGAGAGCATATACGTTATCTGGATATAACTTTGTTAAAGGCTGCAACCATTTTAAAGCAGCATAATCACCATGAGTCGCTACCTCTCTTGCATCCAACTCAGGTGCATATTGTTTTAGCACCCCTGCTCCCTCTGTTAACTCTTCAAGTGTTACACTTATCTCATCTTTTATCCAGGGAGAAGTGCTTTTATGCTCATTGAGCACGTCCTGAATTTGCTGATACGCCACTACATAATTTTTCCTATCCTGATACATAGAGGCAAGATATATGTGGCTATCATCATCAAGCTGCTTAGGGTGTAAAAAGTATGAAGCTTCGCCGCGATCAATATGAAAGAAAGCGGCTGTTTCTAATGAAGGATCGAAAAAAGTAGCTCTATCTAGCCATACTAATGCATCAGCATAATTTCCTGTGCTAAGTGAGTTTTCCGCCCAATTCTCACACGCTATACTTATAGGGCCTCTTGCAAGTAAAATTATCAAGGCAAGGATACCAGTGAACTCAACTATTTTACGGTATTTGCTCCTCTTGCAAGTGCCTGCGGTTCGACCCCAAGCAAAGAGCATCCAACTACTGATGCAAGGAAAGAAGACTCCGAACGACAGTTGATCTGTCAGAAGTGAAAGTCGATCTCCTAACTGGGCAATATTTAGTGTAAACGGCTTTATCGAAAGAATCTGTGCGCCCGTTCTATAGTTGTAATGGCTTTCAATGAGAAGCATTTGTATCTTATGCTGCGCTAGCTGATTAATACCCTGCACATCAGTAAAAAGATATTGTGTAAAAAATACAAGTACTGGAACAAGGCATGCCACGCCCGCATATACATGTTGTTGCAGAAGATAGTGACTTCCTCTGAACGGTTTATATTGTGCGTAATTCATTGCAAACAAAAGCAGCGCACAACACGCACACAGTGTTCCATAGTTAAGGACTGCAACGCGGGATGACCAACTTAGGTAAATGGGTAGCTGCCATGCCTTATATGCTGGACCAAATGGATCATTCAGCCAGGGAATAATACTTCCTACAAGCATCGTTATTCCTGCAAGAATAGGGACAATGCTGAATACGTCTGACATGTTCCTTTGATACTTCCTCATATTTAGTACACCTATCTAGTCTGCTTAATTTTTGATAGAAGTAATGTTCACAGCTTGACCGTTTTGTAGTGCATTCAGTCCAACGAGCACAACCGTATCATTGATCGACAGACCAGAGCCGATTAAGAGAGTGTCTCCTACATAGCCAGTAACCTGGACGTGTTGTATATAAGCATGTTGCGAACGTACAACATAGACAATGGAATCTCGATCTGGATTGAGAACAGCCAAACGAGGTAAAACGAGTGCTTTGACATTATTCTGAAGCTGTACAAATGTACTCATGCCAGTCACAAAGTCTCCATGAGGATTTTTTACAAGTATCCAAATCTGAAATGTATCCGTTTGCGTGTCTGAATCTCGAATAATAGAAAAAACCTTACCCGCATAACTGTGAGCTGACAAGGCGGCGGGCGTCACTTGAGCACTTTGACCTACATGCACCTGTTTCAAATTTGCGAGCGGCACCATAACATGAACGATGACACTCGACTCGTCGTAGACTGTAAGCATAACTTTGTTTGCATCAAACACTTGCCCTGGGTAGACATTCACTTTTGTGACGGTGCCTGTGAGTGAAGATACAAGTACACCCTGATGCAATGCGGGAGTAGCCGCTTCTGCCACCAGGGATTTGTATTTATTTTGTGCAGAGACATACGACTGTTGAGCTTGAGCAATAACTACAGAATTTCCTACTGCTGTTACCGAGTTTAAATATGCCTGAGCACTGAGCATATCTTGATACGCTTGTTGTACCTGAGCGTTTAACTGTAAAAGATGCGCTGAATTTATCTGTGAAAAATCAAGCTGAACAACCGGCTGATTGAGCGAAACATGATCTCCAGGCTTGACCAAAACAGAAGTAACACGAGACACGGATGGATATGAAATATCCAGGCGTTGATTGGGATATACAACACCTCCCGCACCAATAGGCTCTGAAACGGTTTGCATTCTTACACGATAGAGCGTTACGTCTGAGGAGGCGATAAGTTTATGATATATATAAGCAACACCAGCAGTTACTACGAGCGCAAGAATACACATCGCTGAAACTATTCCTAATAGTTTCTTTCTCTTTCGCTCTACATGCTTTGTGCTTGCATCTATTGCTGCGGGCATGGAAATGCCGAGATCGTGAATGTGCGTCGTATTTTCTGTTGCTTCTTGGTATGGAATGTTCTGCTGCTGGACATCTTCCACGAGAAGAGAATTGACAGGAAACCGAAATTGAGTATATGGTTTCGGTTTAGACTGAGTATCCGACATCTATAACCAGCCCTTCCTTAATAGGTAAAAATAGGTAAAATAAATAAGAGAATATTTCATAGCGTTACGCCACCTTTCGCTCACGTGCTGCTTGTATTTTTCCACCCATCGTGAGATAGATGGCCCCACCAGCAACAGCGAAACATAGTGCCTGTATATCCATAAGAAGAGCCAAGAGCAACGCAGGCGCGGATGCTACATGCACTGTTGAGAACGCATAGACAAACGCGGTTTCACGCAAACCAAAGCCGTTGATGGAAATAGGTAAGAACGATATCAATGAGATCAACGGCACGACAAAAAAATAGAAATAGAGTGGTACATCCAGGCGTAAAGCCACGGCATAACAATAACAATTCAGAATGGCAACCAACCAGAAGGCCATACCATAGAGATTCGCAACAAGTAACGTATGTGGTCGCTTTATAGTCTTACTTACCGCGTTCCCTACGTTGATGACGGAAGCTAACAAACGGTGCCTTGACCAGCGACCACGCACGAAGCGGGGCAACAAAATCACAGCGAGTAGCGCGCCGAAAATCATACCCGCCACCAGTAGTGCGAGCAGGACAAAAGAGAGTACAAGTTTGGTATCAAGTCGTTCGTACCAGAAGAGGAGTGTAGGCACAGCGATGAGCAGCATACTAAAGAAGCCAATAATGCGGCAAAGGAGTACTGCACTTGCTGAACCAGCACTATTGCCCGATTCACGTCCCACATACAGAGCTTTTACTGCGTCTCCGCCCATGCCTGTTGGCAGAAAGTGACTGAACGCAACTCCGACAATATAGAGGTTGATCAGATTAGCAAGATCGTTGGGAATACGCTCAACATTAAGTAGACTACGCCATTGATACGCGCTTAAGACGATGCCACAAAAACCAACAATTCCGCCAACAAGCAACATGCCATGTTGTGTGTGAACAAGCGATTGTATCACGAGCGACCATGACACCGATCTAAACAACACGACAAAAAGGAGCAACGTGAATATGACACGCACAGTTGTACCGATCCACTTTTTTTTCTTACGCTCGACTGGTGGTGATACTTTCAAAGCTATGCTACGTGGCACCTGACCCATCTCGTTCACCTGCTCAACAACATGCATTTTCGCTGTTGGCTGCAGAGAGATGTCGGGTACGTACATCTCATAATCTCGTAGCCGTGTGGGGTGAAATTTGTTGCTCATTGCTCTGTCCTGTTCTAAACGGGTGCGTTCCTATGCCACAGCAACCGATACACGTTGCTGTTTGTACAGAACCGCCATAGACTCAAGCTCGCGGGCTAGTCCTTCTTGCAAAGATACCTTTGGAGAATAGCCGAGTAGACGTTCCGCACGTGTTGTATCAGCAAACGTATCACGAACATCTCCGTGCTGGTCGCGCCCGTGTATCACGGCAAGAGGATTTTCGCTTATATCTTGGAGCAAGTGCAGCACCTGTGACAGTGAGACACGTGAGCCACCTGCGATATTCATAACTTCACCGATAGCAGTTTCCTGTATTGCAGCCTGCACATTCGCCTCGACGATATCAGAGACATAGGTAAAATCGCGCGTCTGCTCACCATCTCCATGAATATGCACCGGATTGCGCTCGATTGTAGCTTTGCAAAAGCGATGAAAGGCCATATCAGGGCGTTGTCGGGGACCGTATACGGTAAAATAGCGTAGCGACACGGTTGGCACGCCAAAGTTTTGATGATAGAGCGAACACAAATGCTCGGCGGCAAGCTTTGTCACTCCATATGGAGAGACAGGGTGTGGCGTCGTGTCCTCTGTCACAGGCAGTGCCGTTGTGTTTCCATAGATGGACGAGGAAGACGCGTACACAAAGCGACGAATGTGCTTGGCTTGTGTCACAGCATCAAGTAGCCGTTGTGTTGCCAGCACGTTACAATCAGCATAGCGCGTGAACTCATCTCCCCAACTTGCACGCACTCCTGCCTGTGCCGCGAGATGAAATACCCAATCCACACCATCAAGCACAGGTGGGAGGTAGACTGAAAGTAAGTCCCGTTCGATCAAATTAAAATTTTTCCACGACCATAAGTTGTCGATGTTATTTTCTTTGAGATGACGCGGATAATAGTCAATAAATGCATCGATACCGCAGACTTCGTGGCCCTCGGTCAGCAAACGCTCCGCAAGATGTGAGCCAATAAAACCAGCAACCCCAGTGACAAGACAACGCATGTCTTCTTCCTTCCTCCACCACATTAGTAGACCAGGGAGACCGCAAGGGTCTCCCTGCAATAAAGGACCTAACACGTTACATTAACGAACGCTTACAAATTCTCGTTGAACCTGACTACTTTTCTCAATAAAGACGGGCCAGCTATAATGTTCCTCAGCATAGGCTTGTCCTCGCTTCCCCAACATACGAGCTTGCTCTGGATGACGCAGCAATTCCAATGCTCCCTCCACCAACCCATCCTCGGTTGAGGGCACTAACATAGCGATCTCCGGCGTCAGTACCTGCGTATGTGAAAGGATGTCCGTCGCTAGAATGGATTTCCCCGAACGTAAGTAGGTATAAAGCTTGAGCGGCGTATGTGTCCCTTTACTACGTGGACTCAAGAGCACATCGGCTAACGCCATATATATAGGCATTTCTTCCAAAGGACGTTGGCCCACAAAGCGCATTGCTTCAAGCACACCAAGCTGCTGTGCCTGCACACGTAAATCCGCAACTTGCTCTGGCTTGCCACCTACAATGACATAGCGAGCGTCTGGAAATACATTTTGCACACGTACGACGCTTCGCAAGAGCGTATCTAACCCCTGATAGTTCTCAAGTGTTCCAGTGTACAACAACACCGGATGCCCTTCTAATGAAAGAGTATGACGCAACTGAGCAACATCTTCCTCTCGTGCGGTGGGCAAACCTTCATCAACGGCTGGCGGCAGAATCGTGTATATGGGTGTATGTGGGGCTTTGCGTTGTGCTGACATTGCGATATCAGGATAAAAAGCAACGATAGCGTCAGCTTTGCGGATCATGAATTGCTGCACAGCAGCAACAAGCGATACAAGCAACGGGTGCTGTGGTACCAGCTGTGACAGGTCGCAGTGCATATAATAGAGATGCTTGCCCCCAAAAATTGCTTTCAGCACAATCCCCATTAATGCCGCCTCTTCATGCGTATGAATGTAACGGTATCGCCGCAAGCAGAGCCGCCAGAATGCGGTGAAAAAGACAGCGATATCCAATGGAATTTTCGCAAACGAGGCCCCTGGTTTCACACTCCGAATTCCTGGCAACATGGGAGCGCGATAAATCGTGAGATTGGGCAATTGTACATCTTTCCCAATTGGATAGGTTACAAGGTCAACTTGATAGCCCTGTTCCAATAATGACTGTACATGTTGATGCACACAAAACGGTGCCCCACGTGGCTCCATAAATGGTTGGGGCGAAATCATAAGAATTCTCATACGTCTTTTTCGTTTCTTATTATTTCGTAGATGGCAGAGAGACCACAGAGGTCTCCCTGCCGACGTTAGTTTTCGTTGCGATACATGAGCCAATAGCCTTTATCGCCGCTTGTCTTATCGGTACTATAGAACTGACCACTTGCAACATGCCCACTACCAAAGATGTAGATACCATTCAGCACAAGCTCTACGGGACTACCGAGGGAAAGACGAATAGAGTTGTGCTGGTACGTTCCCTGAACAGGAACGCAAGTTGGGGTTTTCTTGATACAAAGAATTCCTGTATAGGTATCGTTCGCATGAGGCATCAAGATGATTACAGCATGTACTTGATAGCCTTTTTCCTTGCCTTGCTGCACAACTGAATAATAATCCCATGAGCCAGCAATCGAAGGAACGGCGATACTTAGAGCGGTCCAAGCTCCACTTGATGCGCTTCCGCGTGTGCCAATTGTATATGTACCAGCAAAGCCCGATGCACCTTTATGAGTGAGGTTGCTTGTAAATGAGCCAATCGCATAGATAACCGGGAAATTTGCGACTGAACTAATGGTCAAATTCACGGTCGTTTTCGTGGCAGTCCCTGTGATAGCGGCGCAATAGCTTGGCTTGCTACTTACGTTGAGATTACACATATGACCACTGACTGTTGTACCGCTCACCAGCAGTTGTATTTGACCAGTGATATAGACGCCATTCTTAGGACCAGACGTGGTTAAACCGCGAAACTGGTAATGCCCACTTAACGGCGAAGAGGTTGGCGAGGCCGCATGCGCCATAAATATGCTGACACCACCAACGGTTGCCAGTACCATGAGCAGCAATGGAGTAATCAACCACGCCAGTCTGTTTGTACAGCGTGCAGTTTCTACTGTGGAATTTCTCACAAAAGCCTCCTTAAGATAATGTGTATCAAAACAATATTAACGCTTCATACCCGTTATGGATGTCGCATTACCATTCGCAGTATAAAGAGTTGCAGGGAGACCGCAAGGGTCTCCCCTACATGTTCGCAGGTTCCCTAATATGTAGGGGAGACCGCAAGGGTCTCCCTACCCCCAATTTCTTCTGCTACAAGATGGTGAGATGAGAGCACATCTCGCACAACATAGGGAACCTTGCCTTGCGCTTCATGATAGGTACGCATGAGCACCTCCGCGACAAGACCCATCAAAATGCATTGCAGCCCAAAGCCTGAAACGAGCATGGAAAGAGGTAATAGTGGATTACGATGAACACGCACATGAGAGCCGAATATCTTTTGGCATGCGATGATACCTGTAAGCGAGGCACCCGATGTGAGACCACCTAAGCCGAGCATACCGAAAAGGTACATAGGCTTGGTACCATAGCTGCCCAGAAACTTAAGCGTTGCAAGATCGAGAATAACGCGGATGGTACGTGAGATACCATACTTCGATACACCAAACTGACGCGGGTGATGCGTAACTTCCATCTCTGTAATCGTAGCTCCTGCCAGAGCAGCATAGGCCGGCAAGAAACGATGCATTTCACCATAAAGGCGCAGGTGCTGAAATACCTCACGCCGATAGGCTTTCAACGTACAACCATAATCGTGCAGGTAAACACCTGTGACTCTTGAGATCAGCCGATTGGCAAGCCATGATGGAAGTTTGCGACTGATTTGTGCGTCCTGGCGATGCTTACGCCATCCGCTCACAACATCATACCCCTCTTCCAATTTTGCCAGTAAGCGTGGAATGTCGATGGGGTCATTTTGCAGGTCCCCATCCATGAAGATCAAGTTACTCCCTTTACTGTGTGCAACACCAGCGGAGATGGCTGCCGTCTGTCCAAAGTTCCGGCGCAGACGCACAACGCGTACATGAGAATCGGTCACAACAAGGTATTTGATTTGCATGAAAGTGCCATCGGTACTTCCATCATCCACATAGACAACTTCATAGTTCGCATCCAGTTCGCGCAACACGCGTGTAAGACTGGTATGAAGAAGCAGAATGTTCTCTTCTTCGTTGTACACCGGAACAATAACAGAAAGATATGGAGTTTGTTCCATACGATGTATTCTCGCCTCCCCAAATACATGTGTTCCGTCACATATATCATTCATCCCTATCCTACATGAGGCTTTGAGCGTGAGCATTGTTCGTCGTTCGTTCACGCTTGCCCCTTCCACTCGACATTATAGGAAGAATATGGAGTGTATCAAATGGTACATGTCTATCTATCGCTTTAAAATAGGGAATGCAGTGTTATGAGAGCCAAAAAGGTACTAGTAAGGAAGATTTTAAGCAAAAAACATGCAATATTATATATTTATAGATGACAAAAGGTTGATATGAAGTTCAAACAGGCTGTCCAAAGGGGTAGGACATTTGGGGGGAAATAGAATTTTGTAGGGACCATAATGGCAAAATTCCCTACTTGACATTCCTCACCTCGTGCTGTATCATGTGCATCACAAACGTGTGAAACGTATATTGGGGTATCGTTCAACGGTAGGACTGCCGACTCTGGATCGGCCGATTAGGGTTCGAATCCCTGTACCCCAGTTCAGGAGAAACCATAAAAGGTTTCTCCTTTTTTGTGCTTTCAACCGTGTTATATTCATACCATTGTCTCCACACATTCTTAACCATCGAACTCATGTTTTGTTTTAAGGACTATAGGAAGCAGGATTACATGGCAACAAATACTGAATATGTGCGCCCTCTCTCAGTACCTCGTGCGGAGTCTATACGCTCGAAGTGGGCAAGGCGACGTGATGTTCCATTAACTATTCTCGCATGGGCCGCCGTCATCGCGGTTGTCTTTTGGGGGGCTTCACACATCATAAGCTCTCTGCTCATTCTGATTATCGCGGCACTTTTGGCATATGCGCTTGCACCAGGGGTTAGAATTTTACAGCGCGTGATGCCACGCTTTTTAGCGATTCTGATCATGTACTTGATTGTATTGGGTGCGATCAGCCTGTTGATCTACTTTGTAGCGCGTGCGGCAGCACAGCAAACACTTTCATTCGCTAGTGCAATTCCTTCGCTGCTCAGTCTGGGGACAAGCAATTCATCAAGCCCACTTGAGCAAACATTAGCAAGCTTTGGCATTACACACGCTCAGCTTGTCACAGCACGCGAACAAATTACAGCGCAAACAAGCAGTGTTGCACGTGATGTAGTCCCGATTTTACGTAGTGCCTTTGACGTTATACTGGACACAATCATTGTTGCCGTAATTAGCATTTATCTGTTGATTGATGGCTCACGCATTGCTAACTGGATACGTCGTAACGCACCACGACCAGCACGCGCTGATGCTGTCGTTGATACACTACAACGCGTCGTTGGTGGCTATATTCGTGGTCAGTTCCTTCTGGCGGTCCTGATTGGTACTCTCGTTGGCATTGGTATGACTCTTTTCCGCCTACCCTACGCGGTTTTTCTTGGTGTGCTGGCCTTCATCCTGGCCTTCATTCCTGTGCTGGGAACATTCGTGTCGGGTGCGATATGTGTCCTTGTTGGGTTAACGCATGGTTGGCCCATTGCTTTGGGCGTTCTGGTCTACTTTTTAGGTGTTCATGTTGTCGAGGGTGATGTTGTGGGACCTCGTATCGTAGGCAAAGCGGTTGGACTACATCCTATCGTCTCGCTCTTCGCGCTCATTGCGGGTGCCGAACTTTTCGGCGTGTGGGGCGCGTTGTTTGCATCACCCGTCGCGGGCATATTACAATCACTGATCGTCGCTACGTGGAGCCAGTGGCGTGTGACCCATCCCGAAGAATTCGAGCAGGTTAAAGCAGAAGCCACCGAGAAAGTTGACAGAGGACTGGGAGAGACAAACGTACCCGACGATGCTGCAAAGAAAGCAGTGTAAAAAATAATCAGGAGCTACTCATGAGGCGATATCATGTCCATGAGTAGCTCCTGATTATTTTTTACACTGTACCACTCTCTACATTTTTTGACACATTTATTTACATTGTATATATGCCGTTCCTACAGAAATTTCTTCAGTACAACATATGTACAATCTCTTCCACTTTTTTGCATAAAATTCCCCTTATTTCTGCTCAAAGAATGCACAAAAACACACATGACAAAATCCATGAGTTGGCACACCTCCTTTGTCATACACGCTATGTTATAACTATGTATATAGTTTGCATAATGCTATGCAGGAGGATAAAACGTATGATTGCCACTTTAACATCATTAGAGAGAGACGCAACGGTTCTCCCCGACTCTAAAGCCGAAACGCAGGTACCTATTTTGACCTCGGAAGCTACTATATCCGTAATTGAAGAAAAGCCGGAACAGGCTGAGCAGCGCCTATTGGTAATGCGGGCCTTACAGGGCGATGAGAAAGCATTTAGCGATATTGTTGACCAATATAGCGCACTAATGTTACGCACCGCAACCATGATTGTTGCGGACCGTGATATCGCGGAGGATGTGGTACAGGACGCTCTCATTCAGGCATGGCACCACTTGTCGGACTTACGAGAGGCAGGAGCGTTACGTCCGTGGTTGATGCGTATCGTGGTCAATCAGTGCATAAGTTTTAAGCGGCGTCTTGCTCGCACAACCGCCTTTGTGCGCCAATCCCTCTCAGAACAAGAAATAGACCTTACAGCTCAGATAGCCGATCATCACAAGGGACGCCTGGAGCGTGACTGGGACCTTGCACAAGCCATTGACGAATTGCCCACGAAACAGCGTGTTGTCATCGTTTTGCACTATTATAATGGTATGACGTTACCAGAGATGGCAAAGGTATTACAAACATCCGAGAACACACTTAAAAAGCGCATCCAGGCCGCGCTCACCAATTTGCGGCGCGTGCTTCGTCTCGCCGATATGGACGAGGGTATGGCAAGTCGTGCAGCATTGACACAACTCACCGCCTCGGTTGCGTAACACTTCTACAAGTGCTCTCCTCCTTTCCTCCTGAGGAGAGCACAGACCATCACACGGCTATTGCACGTTGCCAGTGAAGCAATACATCATCTATCATCCCCGTTTCACAACGCACCTGAAAGATATTCCGTTGTGTCACTTCGCGTAGGTACATAACTGTCTCCTGCTGTAGTCGCTGGCAGGTTGCCAATGTCAACACACCACGCTCCGCCCCAACAGGTATACAGTGGTAGCGGTCCGCCAATTCGTAGGGAAACATATGTAGGAGCCGTTGCGAAGGATAGCTCGTGAGGAACGCAAGATGTGGCAGTGACTCGTCTTCTCGCGCAAGAACAGCACTTTGTTTCTTTATGGAGGAAAGTTGTTCTTCAAACACGTGTGTGTCTTTTTGTGAAACTACAACATGGCTATCTTGCACCTGTTGTAATAATGCACGCGCCGCAGAGCCATATAACACTTGTAGTTCGTAGTCGATATCTATTAATAACGGGTATATCCGACGAGCCACTGCCTGTGCTCCTAGAAGCGACGTTCCAGGCAAGAGCAGGACACAAGATTTTTTTGATAAAAGTACCGTATCGTCCTTGCGTATGTTGCCACGTATACGTTGTGCGGCACGACGCAGTGCTAGACATGCTTGTTCTGTTGCTTGTATATAGAGGAGCGATACATGATCTCCTTCTCTACGCACCTGTTCATACTGATTGTCTCGCCCACCACGGCGACTGCTTCGCTCTTGTAGCTCGTTTTGTAAAACTCTTTCCACGCACCCACCTCTTCCACTACATTCACTAGAGAGTCTTTTCCTATTAGCCATGATACTCGCATCTCCTACCAGAACTATTTGTATCGGGTTAAGATTCAGTTAAGATAAACAAGAAACGGTAAAGAATTTGCATACATATGCGTTTTTCTATCCTTAACAGCTATATATCATTAGCACCCTAATCGTAACCATTTCATTACCACAAATATATACATTGTTGCTACACTTTGTTGTACAATGAAACAAGATGAATATTTTATGGGTTGATGATGGAAGGGTGGCTCTATAGTATGAATAGCACTACACAATGGAATATCTTATGGAATATAGGATTGTTTCCTCCACAAGAGATGCTTCCTACAGAAAATTTCTTCTGTACATTGCCGTACAACAACGCAACCTCTGCAAATAGCGACCATCTTTTTGGCTTTACACCATGTGTTCCTCCACTCACCTGGGAAAACAACAATAACACTCCATGTGAACAAGCTATACAAAACGATAGCACCTCTTGTGATGCCTACGAAGATTTCTCAGCATCGTTTGCGGTTGAAGAATTTGCTTCCTTCATATAATTTGTTTGCTATACACATGTATATATGTTTTTGTGGAGTGGATTATGCTTCGTTCAAATGAACGCGTCGTGAAGCAACGTATTATACAACCAGGGGTATGGCGTTTAAGTACGGCGTGCTGTTCTCTCTGCGTCCGTTTCTGTACATATATACTGATTGCGCGAGCATTAGGAACACAGAACTTTGGTATTCTGCTTTTTATTCAATGGATCGCAGCCCTATTCTTACCAATAATTGGCATTGGAATGACGCCTTTAATGAGTCGTACTATTGTTGATATTCAACATCATGAAACATCTCGCAGTATTGCAGGTATTTTTCATCTCCTGTGGCGTCAACAATGTCGGCGCATACTTCTCTACTGCCTCGCCTATGTGCCTCTAGCTTTACTTCTGGCTCTTTTTACAAAAGGTGCTGTTCCACTTTTTCTCTTCCTGATAGCGGGACTTGCCGCCCTACCATTACTTTTAAGCAGTATTGTCAGTACTACGCTACAGGGACTACGCCATTATGATTTGCTTGCTGGGCTACGTTTCTTTAGCACGCTACTGAATTTTTGCCTTGCATTTGCTGAAATACATATGCATGAAGTGAAACTAGGAGTACTACTCCTTACGCCCGCGTTCGCAAGCATTGTCACGCTTACGATAGCACTGCTCTATATAACAAAATTTCTTCCGCTACACCAGATTACAGAGCCGGGACCACTATTACGCGAACGCGTAGAACGAAGTCAACGTCCCTCATGGCTACTCTTTTTACTAGATAGCGTTATTTGGCGCGAGTTCCTTTTCCTGGTGCTGATTCTTTTGTACTGGCACATGCCATCGGCACTTGGCTTTTATGCATTTAGCATGTTGCTTTGTATCCACTTAATCGAAGTTGCGCCAACCGTGTTTGTCACATGTATTGTGCCTCTCCTTTCACGCCTCTTCCCCGTGCAGCATTATAGCAGTACCTACGATGCCTTTGTACGCACATCTTGCATGATTGCAATCATTGCAGTTGTGCTTTGCATACTACTCACACTCTGCTGTCCTCTATTCATTGAGACCTGTTTTGGAACTGCCTATCTGCCAATGGTTGCCCCTCTGCGCGTACTGCTAATTGCGGTCGTCTTTGGAAGTATTGCAACAGTGAGTTTGACCTATCTCGCGCAGCGTGCTCCTAAGCGCGAACAGGTATGGCTTGGCATAGGGACAGCAGCATTACACATCGGGCTTGGTGTTCCTTGCATTGTATTATGGGGCATCACTGGTGCCGCCATTGCAGGCACCATCGCCCATGTATTTGCCAGCACTGGCACAATTTTGCTATGCCGCAACACATTATTAAGTATGCCTGATTGAAGTCGTAGGGACCACATTTATGGCGTCTGAGGCCGATTTATCGCCTATGTTGTAACAAGAAGATGATGAACAAGGATTTCGCGCAATGAATTGCGCCTCGGACGCCATAAATGTGGTCCCTACAACAATGCAATGTAGAAAGAGAGGAAATCCCATTGACAACAAAAAACGTTACTCAAACAGCCATCGAGAAGGTACAGACTGTAGTACGTCCTCGCTGTAGTGTCGTGCTCTGCACATATAACCGTCGAAATCTTGTGCTGACCGCATTAGCAGGTTTACGTCGTCAAACGCTACCTTATGATCAGTTTGAGGTGATTGTGGTTGATAACAACTCACAAGATGGTACGTTTGCGGCGGTTAACGCGTATGTCCAAGCTGGACCACGTATGATATCCAGAAATCTCAAAGATATGTGGCAAGTTCGATGTCTCACAGAGATACAAAACGGACTGTCTTACGCTCGAAATACAGGGCTACAGGCCGCACAGGGAGAAATTATCGTCTTTCTTGATGACGACACTATCGCACAACCCACATTTTTAGAACGTCTGCTTGCCGCATGTAATGAAACAGGGGCCGATGCTATAAGTGGCCGTGTCGAGTTACGTTGGGAGGCAACACGTCCACACTGGCTTAGTGACGATCTGCTCGATGTGCTTGGCTACTTTGCACCCGCGAACGAGCGCATGCAACTTCCAGCAACGATGGACCTGAGCAGTTGCAATTTTGCGCTGAAGCGCATGACACTGGACACCATCGGATACTTTTCGCCACTGTTGAGCAGACGCACCTCTGCCCCTATTAGTCTGGATGTCGCTGATATCTGTCGCCGTGTACGCATGGCTGGCGGTACGCTTTGGTATGAGCCAGAGGCGATTGTGGAACATCGTGTACCGGCAGCGCGTCTCACACGCCCATATTTCGTCGGGCGTGCCTACTGGTTGGGCCGCTCCGAAGTTGTGGCGCAGTTCGCCGATACACGGCAGCACGAGGCTGTTCTACCACAGAACTTACCTCATGTCCTGCGTTCCGCTTTACCAGAAGTGCAGGACGTGGCGCGCATAGCACTTATTGATCGCTTGCTACTCTTCTTCGCGGGCAAGCCTAGCAGCGAACAACTGCTAGCAGCGATGGCACAAGCACGTAGTTGGGGGCATTTACAGCAACGTCTACAGCTTGTCGAACATGCCCCTTCGGAACTGTCAACACCATCCGTCTTTTTTGTGCTACCAACGCTTTCCGATATTCCTGCCGACTTGCTCGCACGAGGGCTACAGGCACAACACGTTCGTTGCACAACAAGTAGCGCAGATATTCCACTTTCCTGGCTCTGGCGTCATCGTGCTTATCAAGGCTCATCTATCGGTATTCTCCATTTTTATCGTCCAGGAGCCTTCGCGCTAACGGCTGGTCAGCGTCAGCATTTCTGGTTTCTGCTCTGGCTAGCAAAACGTTGGGGTATTCGGATCGTGACGACCGATACAGGCGGATGGTGGCAAAGTACACGTAGCCTTTCCGCGCTTCCTCATCGCGTATTCGAGCGCACACTTATGCGCTATAGCGATATCATCCTCGCATTCACAAGACAACCCGATCAACTTTATCCTGACAAACGCATACGTCGCCGCGTTCGTAGCTTGACACATCCTGGTTTCTGTAATGTCTATCCTCCCGTACCAGCACGCACCGAGGCGTACACACAACTCGGTCTTTCACAACGGGCAGGATATGTCTATCTCTGCTTCGTATCGCACCATAGCGAACGTGAAGTACTCTCTCTAATTGATGCCTTTGAAGTACTACAAAAAAATCCACAATGGATCACGCTCTTGCTCGTAGGTACGTCACATGACACCCAACGTACACTCTTGCAACGTATAGCGAACAATAAGGCTATTTTTCCCTTTCCACAGGAACCGAATCCACACGATATCTCCCTCTATATGGGAGCATGTGACGCAGTTGTACTTCCACATTTCGCGCAACAAACGGCGGGGATGTTAGAGACCGCAATGCTCGCACTCTCATTCGAGCGTAGAATAGTTGTGCCGGACTTGCCTCGCTTTCGGGGTATGCTCCCACCACGCGCAACGGCAGTCTATAATCCTACAAATAGAAGTTCGCTGGTAGCGGCGATGCAAGAGGTACAAAGCAGCGAGTTTCGGTTGAAACCTAAAGATAAGAAGACGCTAGAAGCAGAAAGTAGCTGGAATGCCTACGCACAACGCCTCGTCGAGATTTACAAACAAGCAATGAGTCATTAATGTACAATGTGGTCTGAGGCAGCTAGCCGCCTCAGACCACATTGTACATTACTCGTTTATTTACTCTTTGCTTCCTGAATACCTTTCAGGACGGCTGAAGGTTCCAGACGATGAGTGAAATCAGCATCGACAAACGCGGTACGAATTGTACCGGATGAGTCGAGAACATACGTCGCCGAAATTGGGAGTTCCAAGGCATCGTCTCCATTGTATTCTGCTAAGTTTATACCGAGCTGATCGTAGACTTTGTGCAATGAATCAGAAAGCTTGTACACCAATCCATACTTCCGCGCGACACGATTTCCAGTATCAGTCAAGACGCTGAAGGTCAGTTCCTTTTTTTCGACAAGTGAGAGCGAGTGATCGGGCGTCTGCGGCGAAACAGCAACAAGCGTTGCCTCAAGTTCTTTAATTTGTGGCAGGATACGCTGGTAAGCGTCAAGCTGTAAATTGCAGTATGGACACCACGCGCCACGATAGAAGGTTAACACAACAGGTCCCTGAGCCAGGAGCGTTGTCAAAGTGACATCTCTTCCTAGTACATCGGGAAGTGAAAAATCTGGCGCATGCGCTCCAATCTGTAGTGCGTGCTTTGTTACATCTGACGCAACTTGCCTCTTGATATCCGCATCAATACCCTCTGCCGCGCTTGGCGGAATCTGCGTTACAAAATGGGCTTTAAACTCGCTAATTTCCTGCTCAAGCGTAGCTGTAGAATTATATTCTGGAGTTGACAACTCGTTGCTCCTTGTTCTGACGCATTGATATTTCCAATAACAAATGATATTTATTTGTTATCATAATAATCAATATAGATTATTATTTAGGAATATGTCAAATGCGTCATCGAGGTTTATATAATACGTAGTTATCAATCTCCACACGTTCGTAGAATTGCCCTGCTTGTGTTGAACGTTGCACGAGGGCAAGAGCTTGAGGTGAACCTACTTGAAACATATAGACAGCCTGTGCATCATGTTCCACAATCGCTTGATAAGGCAAATATCTATTATCTCCCGTCCGTAGTTGCTCATCAAGAACACTACAAATAATCCGTTCATTACTCTGGAAAATAACGCGATCACATGTCCAGTAATCGGAATAGATATGGGTGGCATGCATGCGTATGAGATCGTTCACCATCTTGTCCTGCTGCTGATTTGCAGCTTGCAAGGCCGGTACCTGCTGAAACACACCTATGATACCTATAAAATACATGAGGTAAATGAAAAGAAACAATCCACCTTTACCAACATCCAGCCCCCGTAGGGACCGATGTATCGCGTCCAAGGGGTGGGGTGGGGCAACGTGCCGACGACGATTCTTTGCCCTAACATGCTGCCCCCCACTCCCATCTTTGGACGCGATACATCGGTCCCTACACGACCAAATTGCTGCGTACAATTGATTTGCGCTCTTCCAAAGCGGAGCAAGCAATACAGGAAACATGACCACCAGTCCGACAAGATAACGTGTCGAGGTCAGTGGAACCAGTGCAGGTGCAGGGCTTAGCAGGTAGGCAAGCAACGTTAGTCCTCCACTGAGTAAGAGAGTGAGACGCGCTGCATCGTAGAGCACGGCACGTCGCTCTTCGTCAGATGGCGTAGTAATTCTCCGTTGAAGAATGTATTTCGCGAGCGCGCGGATTGTAAGCAAAAGAACAATGCCATACAAAAGCAGGAAGCTCAGGCCCCAAACGCCTTGAACGAGCAGACATGAGGTGATGTGAGTGCGCCATAAGCCTGGAGTATCAGCGACAAGACATTGTGGATTTGCGCCCGTTGCGACCGGAAGACTGATAAGGACGGTTCCGCGTATCTGGTCCCAAAACGTAAATGGAATGCTCGCAGTTGTACCGCCAGTACTATGTAGCTGTAGTAATACATTCAGCGGGTGTAGCATGTGGTGTTGTATATCAAAAATGAGTGATGGAAGAAAACCTAGTAGTAGGCCAAGCACAAAGAATACAAGAACAGGCAGGCGCATTTCACGATAACAAAAAAAGACAAGAAATGTCAGTGAAGTCGCAACAAATGGAAGGATTAAGAGATGGCTCCACATGCCCAAACCCATTGCCAGTCCGAAGCACCAGTACAGAAACCAGCGTTTTCTCCGACTCACAGTTGGTGTACCTTTTTGATATGACAACACAAGCCATGAAGAAAATAGAATTAGGAGGCAACCAAAAAGCATCGTCTCAACAGCACCCCCGACGGCTTTGAGTTGGCGTGTCAGCAGTTCGACAGAGCCAACGCTCCATAAGACAATAATAGCAAGCGCAAATTTTTTTGAGTAGAGCAAACTTGTTAACAGATAGAGAGATACAAGGAACAGAGCATAGAGGAGTACAAGACTCAAGCGTAGCGAGAAGAGCGACGGACCAAAAATAAAAAAGAGTGCCGCGCCAATGTGAGCCTCTAACGACCCCATATAATCTTGTCCATAGATGAAAATAGGATGCTCGCCATTGTAGGCAATGTGACGCGCCATCAGACCCATTGTCGCCTCATCACTGTTTGTGGCGGGCCAGCCCATACGTATTAAGACAATACGTATACATAGTGCGATGACAAGAACACACCCTGCCATCAATCCATAAGGGCCAATCTTTAGATATTTCCTGCCCTGCGTTATCATTGTGAGATATCCTTGCTTACTTGTGTTTTCTACCTCCTCTCATTATATGTTATGTGTTACATAGACAAATACCCTATTCTTCTAATAAAGGGTGCAACTCTTCCTCATATCGGCTATAATGGCGGTTAATATAGAACAAGATAGAGTATGATAGGGCAAGGAAGGGCGTAAGACAGTAGGCCCATAAAAAGTCCTTGATAGAGAAATACAGCGAGGTTTTTATAGTGAAACGTTCACATCTAGCAAGGGAAATAGTTGAGACGGTCGTGTTGACCATCCTGATCTTCCTGACCATTCGTTTTGTGCTGCAAAGCTATCACGTAGAGGGTCCAAGTATGCAGCCGGGTCTGACAACCGATCAGTACGTGTTGGTCAATAAAACAGCATATCTCTTCCGCGCTCCTGAGCGTGGTGATGTGGTCGTCTTTCACGCTCCCCGTGATCCTGGTAAAGACTATATTAAACGCGTGATCGGGCTTCCTGGCGATGTAATTCAAACCGACGATGCCAACGTGTGGGTCAATGGTGTACAACTGAATGAGCCATATATAGCTGAAAAATATAATCCAAGTGGTATCAGTTGGAAGGTTCCTGCTAACTCCTACTTTGTGCTAGGTGATAACCGCCTTGTAAGTGACGACTCGCGTGACTGGTGCTATGTACCAAAAGACTTCATGGTGGGTAAAGCGGTGGCGGTCTATTGGCCTCTCAACAAATGGGAGGTGATTCCCACCTTTGCGCCAACCTACTCAAAAATAAAGGCACCAACGGCGACTGCAACAGGTGCATGTTCGTGACACATATAGTAAGCTGAAGGAGTGATTTGGGATGCAGAATTTGGAGGAAGAGCATTCGTCAACAGTACCAGAACGCGCTCTTTGGTATGCTAGTGTCGCAGGCATCATCGCTGGTATACTCGTCATGATCGTTAACATCGCCATCACACTCTCGAATGGCACAACCTACCAGCGTGCAGTGAGTGAAGGCAATAGTGTCACACAAACTACAGCTTATATAGTAACAGGTCTACTATGCCTTAATCTTTTTATCG